>JAGVLZ010000145.1 GCA_020054055.1 Phycisphaerales bacterium | reverse complement strand
GGGGCGCCGCGGCACGCGGTCCGACCGCCACGCGGCCGGTGCGCAGCCCCTCTTCATACTGTCGCCGGGCCTCCTCGCGCGCCTTCTTCAGTTTCGCCTGCTCGCGCAACTGACCGAACACCCACGACGCGATGGACATGCCGAAAAAGAGCGCGAGGAACCAGAGGTTGTTGTTCATCGGTGCGGGACAATGTAAGTGAAGGGAGGAGACAGGGGACAGGGGACAATGAAAAGGGAAGCGCCGCTTGCCTCGCAAGAGGCTTCCGCTATCCTGTGCCTCGCTCATTCCCGCGGCTGTGGCGGAATTGGCAGACGCGCCAGATTCAGGTTCTGGTGGGAGTAAAATCCCGTGAAGGTTCGACTCCTTTCAGCCGCATTTCGTTGTTTGTTAGGGTTGGCGGGGCCGATGCCCGGACCAATCAACCATCAATCGTGAGAAATCGTCGCTTCGGCACGGTTGGATGCATCCAACCCCAGCCAGGCCGTCGTAAAGGTATGATCGGGGCACGCTTCCCCATCCATGGATGGCGGGAGGCCGGCTCCGAAGAACAGTCCACTCAAAGCGGAGAAAACGCATGCGTCATCACCACAGAACAGGGCGTCGCGGGTTCACACTCATCGAACTCCTCGTCGTCATCAGCATCATCGCGCTGCTGATCTCGCTCCTCCTCCCGGCCCTGGGCCAGGCACGCCGCAACGCTCGCCTCGCCAAATGCACCGCCAACCAGAAGCAGCACGCGCAGGGCGCAGCCAACTACTCCTCGCAGAATAACGACAACCTTCCCCACGGCCCCGAAGGCCCGGGGGGCACGCTCGGCACCACCCTCGGCCCGCGCGGAAAGCCCGCCACCGCCATGGCGATCAAGGACATCTTCCCCACCAACGGCTGGGGCTTCCCGTACCAGGGTGCCGAGACGGCGAACGTCGGCATCAACACCTTCCGGCACATCAATCCCCAGCCGGGCGGATTCTCCGCCGACCTCCAGGGCTCGTCGATGCACGACTTCTATCTCGTCACCATGGGCCCCTACATGGTCGAGGGTGAGGGCACCGCGATGCTCCAGGATGTCTTCCTCTGCCCGTCGCACACGCTCCGCCAGGAGACCTGGCAGCGCTGGCGCGACTACATGGTGAAGAACAACGGCGTGCTGCCCGCGGTTGACACGATCGCTCAGAATGACGATGCGCGTCGTGCCATGGCCGTCGGCTCGTACCGCTACTGCATCGCCGCGCTGACCGACGCGATGGTCTGGTCCTTCGGTGCCGACGGGCGCCCGACCGCGGCCAGCCAGGCACGGGGCGCGGCTGGTGGATGGACTCAGCAGCCCATGCCTCCTCAGTATGTGGTGTTTGTCAAGGCTTCCGACATGTCCTACCCGGACAAGAAGTCGCTCTTCTTCCTCTGGGCCGCCTCGCACGACAAGGGTGTCGACTTCTGGCTCGAGCCCGGCGCCACGGCGACCGTCGCGATGGGCGACGGCAGCGCTCGCACGGTCAAGCCGTACGCGGAGCTCTCGCTCGTCCAGAACCAGCAAGAGCACGTCGGCCCGGCCTACCGACTCGTGACCCCGGAACTTCAAGACTGGCTCGCTCACTTCTTTGCAACGTGGGGTGGAATTCGCGGCCGCGATGTGGAGTAACGCTAGAAGTCTGACAGGTATCTCGGAATCGCCCTCGGGGCTTGGTGCAAACCAAGCCCCGTTCTTTTTGGAGGATCAAACGATGAGCCAGTTCCATGCATTCTTGCTTGCGTCACTGCTTCTGTTGGTCAGCGCAGTTTCCAGGGGTCAGTCCACTGTCGCGTGTTACCGCGCGTTCCCTGCGGACCCGACAGCAACCGGCGGCCCCGGGGTGGGCGCGGCCATCAACAAGTTGATTGTCTTCGAAGGCGGCGTTTATCTCGGGACTTCGGTTGGTCTCTACATTCAAGTCGACGCTGAGTGGGAACTGGTTGGTGGATTAGACGAACCCGTGACGGATCTGGCAGTCTTCGACGGGAAGTTGTTTGTGAGCGGTGTCTTCACGGTGACGACTGGGGGCATGACTGAGAAGGACAACGTCGCGGCGTGGGACGGAGATGAATGGGATGAATGCACGCCCGATTTTCCGGTTGGCATGCCCGGCTATGAAGGTGGTGAAGGGGTCCGTGTGTTCCTCGTGGATGGTGAAGATCTTTACATTGGAGTTGCCCTTCGGTCTGACTGTTTTGATATGGATCACCCTCTGAGGCCTCTCGTTTATTTGCTTGAAACGGCAGAATGCACGAGCCGAATAGGATCGGCGACTTGGACGCCCATCGGAGGTCCGCTTGCCGCAACGGGAACGAGCGGCTCGGCTCAGCGTGTTGACGCACTCATTCGATTTGACGAGGATCCTGAAGATGAGATCGAATCTACGATTTGGGCAGGAGGCAACTTCTCGAATGCTTGCAGTGTGAAGGAACCAGTTCGATCATTGATTGTGAAGTTGGAAGGTGGAGTCTGGGTCAATGGAGGAACAAATGCTCCAAGCGATCCATTCGGTGAACCCGGTGGTGTACAGGCATTCGCAATCTTTGATCTGGACGGTGCTGGCTCAGATCCGCCTCTTCTTTTTGCAGGAGGGATTGGCCTTCTCATCGACATGGACGGGTACGGGCTAGTCATGCTTGCGGACGGCGTGTGGAGTGTCGTTGATGCCGACTTCATGGTGCACAGGTCGATACTCGCTCTTGCGACATTTGATGACGGTGACGGCACTGCCCTGTTCATGGGGAGCGATTCTTTCCCGAAGTTGAGTTGCACTGGCACCGGATCAACTGAGCGCCGGAACGCGATCGCGAAGTTGACCGTCGGATCATCGATTGTGGAAGAAATCGGTGACGTGGGAGGGGTCTCTACCGCTTCTTGCGGCGCCATCCCCATGAGCTCGAACGGCGCAGCGGCAGTATATTCGCTGGACGTTCTCGATCTCGACGGTGCCGGAAGCGATACGGCTGGCCTCTACATCGGGGGCGCGTTCAGGGTTGCCGGGTGCTATGAAACAGCATGTACGGCTGAGGAGCCAGTTTGCTCCCCCAATCTTGTCAGGTGGGGTCCCGAAGAGGTACCTGTCATCACTAGTCAACCGCAAAGTGTGATCATCAACTCATCGGGGCCATGCGCAGGAGTTTCTTCGTGGAGCTTCTCGTTATCCGTCACAGTCTCGGGGTCCGGTTGGAGTTATCAGTGGTACAAGGACAATGTCGAAATCGCCGGTGCCGCCAGTGCAACATTTGCAGAGAATACTGCCGGGGCGGCGGATTCAGGTAGCTACTACGTCAGGATTTGGAAGAACGTCGGCACTGCCGCGTGCGCAACAAGCAACACGGTCAGTGTCACCTATTGTATCGGCGATGCTGATGGCGATGGCGATGTCGATTTCGCTGATGTGACGCGGGTCCTCGCAAATAATGCGTACACCTACTGTTCGGCTGTAAACTGCATGGATTCGGAGTGTGGGGACGACTGCGTTGGTTCAGGCTGTGGGGATGCCGATGGAAATGGGGTCGTCAACTTCGCGGACGTTACTGCAGTTTTGAATAACTATTCTCCAACCTGCCCATAGAATTGGTTGATTCGTCGAACTGCGTCGCTCGTTGCCAGTTCGTGCGCAAGGCCAAGTCAATCGGGAATCACAGACAGCTGGTGTTTGCGGGATCCGCGGCCGCGACGTGGAGTGATTCCAGCCGGTTCGTTCACATCTGATTGACGCAGCATGAACGGACCCGGATTCGATCCGGGTCCGTTTTTTTGTTTTGACAAACGTGAGGAGAGTCGCGGCTCGCAGCGGGCCGCGCGTGCCACACGGGTCTCAGGTGTTTTTCGGTCGCCCCGCCCGCACCGCTCACTGGGATGCGTCATCCCCCAACGGTTCGAGGTCGGCATCACCTGATACATTCCGCGTGTCCACGCTTTGTGGGCAAGGTCAGCCGGCGAGTTTCTGCTGCCGCGTGTAGCCGTACTTTCGCTTGAGGGGCTTGATGACGAGGCCCATTTTGATGGCCTTGGCGGAGACGTAGGTGCGGAGGGGGACGCCATCGATGAGGATGGTCATCTTGTGGAGGTTGGGGCGGAACTTGCGGCGTGCGATGCCGGTGGTCTTGAGGCCGAAGCCGCCAGTGCGGATGGCGGCACCGCTTCGAGAGATGTGGCGGCCGAAGGTTGTTTTCTTGCCGGTAAAGTGACAGACGCGGGGCATGGCGAACTCCGAAGGGCTTGAGGGCCAAGGGACGTGAAGGCCTGCGAGCGCGGGCTCCACCAGCCCGGCCGCAGGGGAGGCAGAGAGTAGCGTGGGGGAGGCGTTCGGGCAAGCCCTTCGGGCTACAGTGGAAAGTGGACAGTGGAAAGCGGAAATTCGAGCCGACACGGCCCGGCCGATTGGCCGCCGCCCTGTTGTTGCTGGGAGCCCTGATGCCCGTTCATTCACACGCTGAAAACCGTCTCGCGAAGGAGACCAGCCCCTACCTGCTGCAACATGCCAGGAACCCCGTGGACTGGTTCGCGTGGGGGCCGGAGGCGTTCGCGGAGGCGCGGCGGAGGCAGGTTCCGATCTTTCTCTCGGTCGGCTATTCGACGTGCTACTGGTGCCATGTGATGGAGCGGGAGTCGTTCGAGGACGCCGCGATCGGGCGGCTGATGAGCGAGCATTTCGTGTGCATCAAGGTCGACCGCGAGGAGCGGCCGGATGTGGATGACATTTACATGGCCGCGGTGCGGATGATGACTCGGCGGGGCGGGTGGCCCATGTCGGTGTGGATGACGCCGCCCGGGAGTCGTGCGGCGGAGGATCGCGGGCTGGAGCCCTTCTACGCGGGGACGTATTTCCCGGCGGAAGCGCGGCACGGGATGCCGGCGTTCGCGGATGTCCTGCGGAACATCTCGGAGGCATGGAAGAATCAGCGCGCCGAGGTGTTGGAGC
>JAGVLZ010000386.1 GCA_020054055.1 Phycisphaerales bacterium | reverse complement strand
GGCAGGAGGGCGAGCGCGCCGACGATCGGGCCGAGGACCAGCGGCGCGGGGACGCCGACGAGCCAGTAGGCAAGTGTGTAATAGCCCATCAGGACGGCGCAGATGGTGAGGCGCCCACGGATGAAGCCGGCGATCACGCGGTCCATCTGGCTCAGGAGGTCGAAGGCACGATCCTTCCTTCTTTCCGGGATGAGGCTCTCCCAGAATCTCAGCACTTTGCCGTAGCCCGTGCAGAAGAAGTAGAAGAAGAACGCGGTGAGAAAACCGGTAAAGATGAGGTAGGCCGCGCTCGCGACGAGGCCGATGGTGGCGAGCGCGGCGTCGGCACCGGTCCCGACCGCCTGCCGCCCGACGAAGCGGCCGATGGCGTCGGAGTTGGATTGCATCAGGTGAAAGAGCCACGAGGTTGTTTCGCGGATCAGGACCTGCGCTCGCTCTTCGATGGGCGAATGCGCCTCCGCGGGGAGCGTCTCGGCGTCCGACGCCGCGTCCTGATCCGACCCGGGTTCCTTCGGGGTCTCCTCCGGGGGAGGGTTCCCGCCTGTCGGCTCCGTTTCGGGCGTTGTCTCGGCGGGAACGGGAGAGTGGGTCTTTGAGTCTTCGGCGCGTGACTCGATGATGTATTCGCGGATGTCGCGCCAGCCGCCCAGCGGGACGGCTTTTTTCAGCGCCTCGTCGTCGGGTTTCTCGACCGAGGCCTGGAGCGCCTGCACGTTCGTCACCATGGAGCGCGTGAAGGAGATCCCCTGCAACACGGCGAAGCCGACGCCGAGGATGAGTGGCACCACCACCATCACGACCGCGAGGGCGATGATCGAAAGGGCCGTGCCTTGACGGCTGACGAAGCCGCGACGCGTGACGAGGCGGACCAGCGGCTCGAAGAGGTAGGCGAAGGCCATCGCCAGGAGCAACGGCACGGTGACGATGCTGAGTTTGTAGCCGAGCCAGACGATGCCGAAGATCGCCAGGAGCGTCAGCAAGTCTCGGAGCGGCTGGATCTGCCAGAGGTGGAGGTGACGCCAGTCCTTGTGCGTCGATTCGGATGAAGAGGGGGTGCCCCGGCTGTCCTTCATGAAAGCAGCCTACAAGCGCGCCCCAGCCAACGCCAGCGGCGGGTTACGCGTGCTCGGGGCGTCGTTTTGTCGTGTTTTCGGGCGTGGATTGGCTGGCCCCGCGAGCGGGTTGGGGGTAGAGTTCAGACGCGTCGAACAAGGGAGGTTGCCATCATGCGAACGCAGTTTTCAATGGTCGTCCGGTTGTTCGGGGTGATGGTCACGGCCACATCGGCGCTCGCTCAACCGGCATCGTTGCTTGATTCGGAGGCCATCACATCGCCCACGAGCGACGAACGAACTGGCGCGGACGTTGCCGTGCTGGACGTGACCGGCATCCTCAGTATGGATCGCCATTTCTCCGCAACGAATACCGTCGTGTTTCTTTGGGTGGGGCCGTTCAATGAAGTCAACGGCATCGGGTGGGATGTTGTGCTCATGACGTTGGTACCCGGATCACTGCGCTCTGACATCCGAATGCTTATCACCAACACCGCGCTGCAGCCGGTGCCAAACTTCGGCTTTGCTCCCGGATCAGTCGATCGAACCCCCGGCGGCCCTACTCAGTACATCCGGGAAATGTCAAAGTTCTCAAATACCGGCCTCCCCAATGTTCAGGCATTGGCCGATGGGCTCATTCGGCTGGAGTTCTTTGACACCCCGGACGAGGCTCCGGGGGAGCCGGACGGTCTGTGGGTCAGCGGCACGATCATGTTTCAGACCGTCAACCCGATTCCGGCCCCTCAAGGGGCGAGCGTCCTGTTGGCTGTTATGAGTGCCAAGGTATCCCGTCGAAGACGGCGCGATCCTTGAGCGACCACGATCGCTTGCACGCTTCATGGGCAAGGCGGACCCGTCAAGCCGCACCCAGGCGAACTTTGAGAGCATTCATAGTTGCCCGAAGCGTACGCCAGATCATCGAGATCCACGTCGCCGTCGTAGTCCACATCCCACGGGCAGGACTCAATCGGGTGTGAGCAGGTCTGGCAAGGACACGGCAGGCTCGTGTTGGTGCCGAGATAGGCAAGGATCAGGTCATAATCGGTGCTGTTGACGAAGCGGTCACGGTTCACATCGCCACGGCAGTTTTCATCGCAGAATACGAACTCATCCGGATCATCCTTGATTGCTTTCACATCAGCGGTTGTTCCGGCACAACCATCTCCATCCATGTCGCCGGGGCACCAAGGCGTCACCGACCACGGTTCGAGGGCTTCGAGGATGATTCGATCAGCAAGCTCTTCAATACCATCGGCGTTCATGTCTCCGCAAGGAATCGGAAGCGGGAAGCAGGGCTGGCAAACATACTCCGTCCCGGATGCAGTGATCATGTGGTGGCCCGCGGCGATGAGCGCGATCGTGGAAAACTGGTTGATTCCGACGACGGCGAGTGATTCATCAGGTAGCTCCACACAAACCGCGCCGCCCGAATCGTGATCGATTGCCGATGCCGTACAAGAAACGCTTTGAATACAGCTCGAACCGAGTGAAATGGTTCCGTTCCGTCCATTGGACCCGCAGCCGATGCTCGTGATGGACGTGGTTCCGACGTGCAGGCTGCGGGCGGGGCCGAGCGCGCAGTTGCAGCATCCCGGTGCAAGAGTCTTTCCCCAGCCGGTGATGAACGCCGTTTGGCCAATGCAGCAGCCGAGTTCCATCGGTGTCACGATCTGCATCGGCGTGATATGCGATAGACAGGGTAGGTCGTCCGGTTCGATCTCCCCGATGACCTCACAATCGGGAGCGAAGTACTCACCGCCAGCGAGCGTGAAGCATGTGATGCGGACCGGAAAGACATCCTCTTCCGCGCAGGGGCAGATGAAGGATTCAGGAGGGGGGCCCGGCTCCTGGCAGCCGCGGAACCAGGCGTACCAGAGGTTCTCCTGCACGCACTGGCCCGCCATGCCTCCGCTGGCAATGAAGTGGCGAATGGTCAGGATGCCGACGCGCTGCACCATTTGCGGATCGGTCCACGTCACGAGAACCCCGGAACCTTCGGGACGCCAGCCACTGTCAAACGGCACGGTCCTACGCTGGAGCCCGCAGACCGCGTCGAAGCGCGTATCGGTCGGTTCGGTGCCACATGAAACACCGCTTGCGGGCGCTGCGAACAGGGACGATACGAGCAACGCCACCGCTCCGATGAGGATTCGCATCGGCATGGATCACTCCTCTGAATCTGTTTTCCAGGTCTGCCGCTCCGATCGTCTCAGCACCGCTCAAGTTGTCGGCCGAAGACTTCTTCGAACTCGAAGACGCCAATGAAATCGTCCGCGGTGTCTTGCTCGGTCTTGCGCATCAGGCCGCCGGCGACCATGGCGAAGACGATGCGGCCGAAGTCTTCGGTGCGGTGGATGTGCCAGTGGGCGAGGACGGTGCGGGCGAGGAGGCCGAACTCTTCGATGGCGAAATCGCGGAGGCCCATGCAGAGTTGCTGGCCGGAGATGTGGCGTTCATCCTCGATGTTGATGTTCGTGCCGCGGCGTTCGGCGAGGCGCTCGACGGTGTGTCGCAGCCCCTCCTGCACGAACACGAAGGCCTCGGGGGGGTACGGCCCCGCGTGATCCTTGATCGATTCCCAGAGTGACTTTTCGGTGGCGCTCAACGTTGACCCTCAGAGGATTGGTCGGACGCGACGGAATCCCAACGCGGAGGATGGTATCGGCGAAATCGGCTCGGGCAAGCCAGCGGAGAGGGATTACTCCGATTCGATGGGGTTCGGCTTCGCGCCCCGCTGCTGGCCCTTCGGGACAAGCAGTGGCACCCGACCCCCGGGTCAGCGGCTGACGTTGGTGTTTCCCTTCACCCAGTATCGGAGGTGGCGGTTGGCCCACGCGCCGGCGTAATCGACGCCGATTCGGGGGCCGATGGCGATCTCGCGGGGGCTGATGGATCGGCCTCGTTCGATCCACAGGTGTTCGCTTTCGGTCAGGTCTGCGCGGTTGTGCGCGCGGTCGATGGCGAGGGCCTGGCAGAGGCGGGCTGGGCCGGAGGTGAGACGGGTCAGTGTCGCGCGGTTTTGCTGCATGACCTCGATGCCTTCGATGGGTTCGAGGGCGCGGATGAGGACGGCGACGGCGTCGTCAACGCGGCCGCAAACCACGTTGAAGCAATGGTGCATGCCGTAGGTAAAGTAGACGTAGGCGGTGCCGCCGTCGGCGTACATGGCTTCGTTTCGCAGTGTGCGGCGGCCGCCGAAGGTGTGGGCGGCGCGGTCGCGGACGCCGAGGTAGGCCTCGGTTTCGACGATGAGGCCGGAGAGGCGCGTGCCGTCGTCGAGGATGCGGACGAGGGAGTGGCCGAGGAGCGCCTTGGCGATGGTGCGCGGATCGTCGCGGAAGAAGGCACGCTTGAGGCGCGGAGCGGTTGCGAGGGCGGGGCTCATTCGGGG
>JAGVLZ010000390.1 GCA_020054055.1 Phycisphaerales bacterium | reverse complement strand
TCGTCTGGACCGCGAGCGTTCAGACCATCATGGAAAAAATCCGCCGCGCACGCGCCGCACTCGATAAGGTGCCATCAGCGTGAAACACTACACTAGCACCCAAAGGAACCATGTCAGGGCCTACACGGGGTGACACCCATAACCACCTGACAGACAAGGCGTTACGTCGTATGACGCCCGTCAATAAGTGACAAATAGGACAACATCTCGGGGCCAATTCTCGCCACCTCTCACCCTCTCCAACCAAGAGTTCGAAGTCGGTTTTTCTCCCGGAGTTCAAAAGGCCGCTACGAGTCTGTGGCGGCCTTGTTCGTTGACAATGGGGCGCTCGCCGGCTTCGCGGACGATCCGCCGGATTCGGCGAGATGCTGGGCGTCATGTGCAAGTGGGTACTCGAGCGGCGCTCTCGGCTTCCAACCGGACGAGAGGGGCGGCGAGGGGAGCCATCGGCGTTTCGCTTGCACGTTGGGGCGCGATCCTCTCGGGCTCTCGCGCGCCCTTGTTGACGGACGGCTTGGAGTTGGCGACGGGGTTCCTTTCGGGATACCCAACCATACTCCGGAACTGGGAAACCAAGCAACGTCCTTGGCGCGACGAGCGTCCACAGTGGTCGGTGATGACTCACACCACCAACCGAGTGCCATCACTTCGATGGCGGGCTATTGCCACGGCCGCCGCCACGCGACCCAAGGGGAAATGGGCGGGTGGTCGCCCGATCCTCGGCTACGACGTGGACCCCCGCGGGTTTCGCCTCGAGGTCAACGAGGACAAGGCCGGTCGCACGCGCGAAACAATACGCCGGCGATCCGATGATCGAGAGCGCCGAAAACGTCGTCAAGGGGATGTTCGAGCCGAGCGAAGGCCTTGGTCGGGTCCGACTTCGGGAACACCGGCCACGCCCGAAGAACGCGAACCCCGACGAGTTCACCGGAGAAATGCCGCGGATGCTTCGTCGCGGCTGATGGTGCGCAGCAGCAACTTTCCCGCAATCAACGTATCGTTTCGCGTTTACCCCTGCTTCCGCTGCCCGCCCTGCGGCGCGAGTTCGATCACGCCGAAGTTCTGCTCGTACGCGCCGACCGCCTGCTGGAGGCTCATCATCAGGCGCTTGGCCCCCTGCCAGTTCATCACGACGCGGGCGCCCACCCCGAAGTGCATCGACATCGGCTCTCCCTGGCCCTGCTGCACGGGGAGGTTCAGGCCGAAGTCCATGATGATTTCGTCGGCGGTCGTCGTGGTGCGGATCGTGTTCGCGTAGGTGACGTGCATCTTCGACTCGTCAACGCGGATCTGGACCTGCTGCTGGGGGCGTTCATCGGCCATGGTTCTCTTCCTCGGGTGGGGGGGTCAGGGTTCGGGGTTCAGGGTCTGGAGTCCGATTCGACTTTGCCTTGAACCCAATCTTCTTGTCTTCCTCTGCGTCTCTGCGTCTCTGTCGTGAATGTCTTTGCCTTGATCGGCGGACAATGCCGGAGGAGGGAGTCGAACCCTCACGCCCTTGCGGGCACAGGATTTTGAATCCAGCGCGTCTGCCAGTTCCGCCACTCCGGCGGCGGGGGCGGAGATTGTAGCGGAGGAAGGCATCAGGCATCGGGGATCAGGCATTGGGCAAAGCATCTCTCCCTTTGCCTGATGCCTGATCCCTGATGCCTGTTCCCTGATGCCTCTCCCCCCGCTATCCTTTCCCCCCTTGCACCTCGGGCGGGGGGTCACAGGCTGGTGGGCAGCCGTGGCCCTGGTCCCCGGAGATTTTCACATGGCGGCAGCACCAACGGGCGTCGATCACCAAGTCACCATCGAGGACGCGGGCCCCAGCCGCAAGCGCTTGAAGTTCACGATCCCCGGCAAGGCCGTCGCGGAGCAGATCGAGCAGTCCCTCGGCTCGCTCGCGATGAGCGCCTCGGTCCCAGGCTTCCGCCCCGGCCACGCGCCGCGAAGGATCCTCGAGAAACGCTTCGGCCCAGGCGTCCGCGAAGAGGCGAAGAACCACCTCGTCGCCCGCGCCTACCAGAACGCCATCAAGGACCACAAGATCTCCGTCATCGGCGACCCCGAGGGCAACAAGGAACTCGCCGAACTCACCCCCGAGCCGGGCAAGGACATGAACTTCCACGTTGAGGTCGACGTCATGCCCGAGTTCGATCTCCCCCCGATCGAGGGCCTGGAAGTCTTCAAGCCCCTCTTCGCTCCTTCCGAAGCGGATGTCGAGCAGCAGATCAACATGCTCGCCATCAACGAGGGCGGGCTTGAGCCGCGAGACAAGTCCGAGCCGGGAGACTACTGCATAGGCCACGGCGTGATGATCGACAGCGCCTCCAAGGAGTCCCTGATCGATATCGACGGCGCGGTCATCCAGATCCCGCCGACCGACCGGAAGGGCAAGGGAGCGATCCTCGGCGTGCTCGTCGATGACTTCGGCAAACAGGCCGGCCTCCCCGCCGCGAACGAAACCATCACCGTGAAGTGCAAGGGCCCGGAGAGCCACGAGAACGAAAAGGTCCGCGGCAAGGACCTCACCATCACCTTCAACGTCGCGCAAGTGCAGCGCATCATCCCTTGCCCGATGAGCGAACTGCTGTTGAAAACCGGCCTTCCGAGCGAGGAATCGCTCCGCGAGGCGATGATGAACCGCCTCAAGCAGCGCGCCCTCGTCGAGCAGCAAGGAGCGATGCGCCAGCAGATCGCACGCTACCTCGTCGAAAAGATCGACGTTCCCCTCTCTCAGAGCCTGACCGCGCGCCAGTCCGAGTCCAACCTCGCCCGCACGCGCATGGACCTCCTGCACCGGGGCATGGACGACCTCCAGATCGAGGAGCGCATGGCCCAACTCCGCGCCGCCTCCGCCGCCTCCGCGGTCCGCGACCTCAAACTCACCTTCATCCTCGCCCGCGTCGCCCAGACCCTCCAGGTCAATGTCACGCAGGACGAAGTGCTCGGCCGCATCACCCAGATGGCGATGGAACGCCGCGTCAAGCCCGACCTCATGCGCCAGGAACTCGAGAAACGGAACCAGATCGGATTCGTCGTCCAGCAGGTCCGCGACCACAAGACGATGGATGCCCTCCTCGCCCGCGCGAAGGTCAGCGAGGTCGGCGTGGAAGAGTTCAACAAGAAGTTTGCCGCCCCGAAGGCGTAGTACCAATCATGGACCAGTCCCGGGTGCCACCGGCGGCTTGTCCGCCAGGGCGACCCCGGCTGCGGCCTGTACCCACGATCGAGTTTCACCCGCGATCCCCAGAAGCCCCGGCACGCGACGCGGAGCCGCTCATGCTGGCGTCAACGCACCTGCTCTCACGCACTCTGGCCCAGGCCGGCATGGGCTCGGCTGTCGGCTGGCTCGTCGTCATGCTCGTCGCCGTGATCGCCGGCGCGGTCGCGCTCTTCATCCTCCGACGCAGACTCCTCGACGAAGAAGCCCCCGACGAATCCCAAGGCCTCACACTGCACGACCTGAGGCAGATGCACCAGCGCGGCGACCTCTCCGCCGAAGAGTTCGAGGCAGCCAAGCGCGTCATCGTCGGCTCGGCCCGCGCCAATGACGATCGCGCCACCCCCGCCCGAAACCCGCTCACCGGTGAGCCGCGCGAACGACGACCGGGGCGCGCGCCGAGCGCCGATCCGCTTGAGGGAAAGGATCGAATCAACCCTCAATAAGCGGACCACATTCGGCCAACCCTGCGGAAAGGCAGATTCGGGATCGGCTCGGCAGGTATACGGACGTTGAAACGCAATGAGGAAAAACCCCCTGACCGATCAACACCATTTCGGACGAAAAGTTCCGAGAAAGCGCTTGCAATCAGCCGCCCATGCATCATCCTTTCGATGCAAATGGGCGGATGCGTGGAGAATCCAACCTGAGGCGTCGATACAGTGGGGGTACGCGCTGATGGTCCGCGCATCGGCCCCCAGAGGTGTGTGAAGAGGAACCGATGGCCAAAAACAGAAACGACGTAGACGATCACGGCCCACATTCCGCGGGGGGCGGAGGATCGGGAGGCACCGGGGGCACCGGGGGGGACGGCAGCGGGTTCCGCGGCCGAAAGGTCACCACCTGCTCCTTCTGCGGCAAGACCTCGCGCGAAGTCGGCCCCATGGTCGAAGGACCGAGCGATGTTTACATCTGCTGCAACTGCGTCGACCTCTGCCAGAACATCTTCAAGCAGGAACGACGCCGCGTCTCCTCCAGCCGCCACGTCCTCGGCGCCATCCCCACGCCGCGCCAGATCCGCGAGTTCCTCGATCAGTATGTGATCGGCCAGGACCACGCCAAGAAGGCCCTCTCCGTCGCCGTCCACAGCCACTACAAGCGCCTCTCGCAGATGGATAACGAGGACGCTCCCGTCGAACTCGACAAGAGCAACGTCCTGCTCATGGGCCCCACCGGCTCGGGCAAGACGCTCCTCGCGCGCACCCTTGCCCGAATCCTCAACGTCCCCTTCGCCATCGGCGATGCCACCACGCTCACCGAGGCGGGCTACGTCGGCGAGGACGTCGAGAACCTCCTCCTGAAACTCCTCCAGGCCGCCGACTACGACCTCGAGTCCGCCCAACGCGGCATCATCTACATCGACGAGATCGACAAGATCGGCAAGACCTCCAACAACGTCTCCATCACGCGCGACGTCTCGGGCGAAGGCGTCCAGCAGTCGCTCCTCAAGATGCTCGAGGGCACCATCGCCAACGTCCCGCCGCAGGGCGGGCGCAAGCACCCCGAGCAGCAGTACATCCAGATGGATACCTCGCACATCCTCTTCATCTGCGGCGGGACCTTCGTCGGCCTCGAAGACATCATCCGCCGACGCATCGGCAAGAAGCGCATCGGCTTCACCGCCGACGCACGCGCCTACGACCGCGTCGAAGAAGCCGGCGATGTGCTGGGCCAGGTCACCCCGGACGACGTGATGGAGTTCGGCATGATCCCCGAACTCATCGGCCGCCTGCCGATGATCGCGCCGCTCATGCCCCTCACCGAGCAGGCGATGATCAACGTCCTCACCGAGCCGAAGAACGCGCTGGTCCGTCAGTACCAGTACCTCTTCAGCCTCGAAGGGTCGAAACTCACCTTCACCGATTCCGCGCTCCGCGAGATCGCCCACCGCGCCCTCTCGCGCAAGACCGGTGCCCGCGCCCTCCGCTCGGTGATCGAGGAGATCATGCTCGACCTCATGTACGAACTCCCCGACGTCGCCCACGACGGCGCCGAGTTCGTCATCGACCGCGAAGCCGTCATCGGCCCCCGCCGACTCGAAGCACTCCGCGTCCAGCGGAAAGAGTCGGCGTAAGGCCGTGCCCCCCGATTCACATTCCGATGGGAATCGGTGCGGGCTTGCCGCAATCTCGCAACTTTCGGGCAACGTCCAGGTTTCCGCTTGCGTACTGCGCAGGATCGGGTAGGCTGAAAGCCCGAACCCCGGAGGGCTTCGTCCATGACGCTGAGCAACGTGCGGGAACGATGGATGGCGGCCGCGGCGATCCTCTCGGCCTTCCTCGGGGAGGGGGGGGGCAGCCATTGCGCAGCAACCCGTTGACCTCAACAACGACGGGGTGAACGACACGGTCCGCCGCGAGACGCGCCTCCACCAGACCGATCCGGTCATCAGCCGCATCGTGCTGGTCTCGGGGGTGGATGGCGCGGGGTTTCTTTCGATCGCCTCGAAGACCCCGAACGAC
>JAGVLZ010000406.1 GCA_020054055.1 Phycisphaerales bacterium | reverse complement strand
GGTCAGGGTTGGTACGCCACCAAGCCGCTTGATTTCCCCATCGCGATGAACTGGGAATACGCGGCCCGGTACGCCAACTGGCTGCACAACGGCAAGGCGCTGACCGCGGAGGCATTCGAGAGCGGCGCCTACGACACCTCGACCTTCACCTACAACCCTGACGGCACATCGAACTTCCAGGAAGCACACTCTCCCGGCGCGCGATTCTGGATCCCCACGCATAGCGAATGGGTTAAATCGGTCTACTGGGATCCCTCAAAGAACAGCGCCGAGGGCGGCTACTGGTACTACCCCGGCTCCAGTGATGACCTGCTTATCTCAGGTCCGCCGGGTGTTGGACAGACGAACGCAGGCCCGGTCAGCGTGTTTGCTCCAGTAGCGAGTTACCCGGACACTCAGACGCCTTGGGGTTTGCTCGATGCATCGGGTGAAGTTCAGGAGTTCACTGAGACTTCCCAGATCGACAACAGACGGAGAATTGCTCTGGGGTCTTGGGTAAATGATGGAACGCCAGATTTTCAAGATTCGATCGAGTTTCCGAGCCTTCAAGGGAAGAGCGGATTGGCTGCAGTTACCGGTTTGAGATTGGCCGCGGCGATCCCCGGTCCAGGCTCGGGCAGTGCGATTCTGTATGTATATATCCTCATTTCTACCAGAAAAAGGAGTTTCATTCATGAATGCTAAAAATAGTGCTCTCATGTTGTTCTTCGCGGCGTCCTGCATGTGCCAAAGTGTTCTGGCGACGGTCACAGTGTCGCCAATGACTGGTGTCATCCGCACGAACAATGGCGGCAAATGGCAAATCACCATCAACCGCACCAATCTTCTCGCGATTGAAAACTACTTCATTCGCGGCGATGCGAACGACAACATCGAATACATCCGCGTGACGCTTACTGACACTCGGAACCCAGTGCTGGTGGGTGCCGAGGTTCAGCTAATCATCGAGCCAGTGCTTGGCACATCTGGCATCGGGAGCGTAGAAGAAGTTTTGGGCGTCTTCCCCCCCGCCACCAACGGTGTGTGGATCGGAAAGATGGACATCAACGGGAACTGCGGAGGTGCATCACCCACCAGCCAAGTGAAGGTCACGCGGCTCGAACTAACAACTATCGGTGGCAATCTTCTGTGCCCGATCAACTTGTTTGCGCATCCCAGCAACTTCGTGCAGCCAACTCTGTTGCGTGTGTTTGGCGATGTTCATAATCACATTTTCAACGATAATGCCACCTCTGCGATCGGCAGCATTGTTGTTGACGGCGACATCAAAAGTCTCGGGTCCGAGCCGATCGTCATCCGCGCCAACACGACAATCCAATCGCTGATCGTTGGAGGCAGCATCATCGACGCGAACATCGGCCAAGGCAACTCGCCCGCCTACATGGACAGAATTACGCTACTTGAAGTAGCGGGTGATTTCACGAAGACGATTACAACCGAACCTGTCGGCCTCTTCGCTAACTCGATCGGCACTTTGAGAATCGGTGGCAATGTCGGTTGTACCCTCCGCGTTGAGGGCGGACTTCCGAATGATCCCAACCAGCCCAGCATCCAGATCGGCGGCAGCCTCCTCGATGCTGGCGAAATCGTTCTTCCCGTCAACGGCCTCAAGAGCCAGATCATCGTTAACTCGAACGCGTCCAGCGGTGCGTGGACCGGCGACGTGATCGTCGGCGGTGTGGTCCTTTCGCCGTTGACTACATACGACAACCTTCCATCCACGATCGGCGGCGGGGCCGCGGGCCGCGTCCAGTTCACCGTCCACAAGAAGGCGTCCGTGCCGGATTTCTCGGGCACCGGACCGTTTACAGTTGGTGAGAACGGCCCCATTGTCCTGGTCCACTACGGCCCGGTCATTGATCCCATGACCGGGAACACGCCCTATGTCATCACGAGAACGCCCGTTAGTGGCGGTGCCCCCGTCGATTGCAGCCTTTGCTTCGATCAACTGCGCGACCCGGTCAACCACACGATCATGACTCTCACGCCCAAGAGTGGGGAGAAAATGCTCCGCGGCTACAAATATTCGGTCGCGCCCCGCTCGGGCGTTCTCCGCTGCGATCTGCCAAGTGGCACGGGAACAGCGGTTGCGGCCTACGGTCCCTTCGCCTACGCAGTTTGCCCAGAAGCAGGCGATGCCCTCGGCGATGCCGACGATTCCGGTTTGGTCGACTTTGCGGATATCACCGAAGTGCTTGCCGATTTCGGCCTTCCGGTTGTCTGCTCAAGCCTCGGCGATGCCGACCGGAGCGGAACGATCGACTTCGCCGATGTCACTTCGGTTCTGACCAACTGGCTTGCCGCATACTGCCTGACCCTCGGGAGTTCATCGGGTGGCCAAGCAGGCGACGGCTTCACGACAATGGAATTGGATGGCGAACTGTCGGCGGCGGAAGCGATCGGCAACATCGCGGACGCGCTCGCTCAAATGGGCTACGCTTCGCCCGAGGCATTCAGCGATGCCATCTCACGAATGACCACGGACGATCGCAACGCCGAAGTCAGGCGTCTCGGCTCACTTCTTCAAGGATCGAACTGATCGTGTCGGACAACTGAGACTATCGCGGCGGGAGTGAACAAGCACTCCCGTCGGCCCGGCGGGTCCCTCAACGGATACCACCGGGCGAAAACAAGGACAGCAATCGCCGAGTTGACCCCGGCCTTCCTCAGTATGTCATCGAGGAACGCCGGGCGAGGCGAAATCGGGACCGATCGAATGTTCCGCTCAAGTGTTTGAGCGGCGAGCGGCCCCGGAAGCAGGCGACGACGAGAGAGATTCCACCATGGAAGTCCCCGTCCTGAACATGAAGGGCCAGAAGGTCGGCACGATGAGTGTCGACGAGACGGCCCTCGGCGGTGAGGTCAATCCCGCCCTGATTAAGCAAGCGTTCGTTCGCTATCACGCGAACCTGCGTCAGGGGTCCGCCCGGACCAAGAGCCGCGGCATGACCGCCGGCTCGACGCGCAAACTCTACAAACAGAAACACACCGGCAACGCCCGCGCGGGTCCAGTCCGCTCGCCCATGCGGCGCGGCGGTGGTCATGCCTTCGCGAAGACCAAGGTCCGCGAGGAATACCACCTCGACATGCCGATCAAGATGCGCCGCAAGGCCAATCGCAACGCGCTCCTGGCGAAACTCCTCGACAACGAGGTGCGGGTGATCGACTCGCTGAAGTTCGCCAAGCCGGGGACGAGCGCCTTCAAGGCGCTCATCGAGGCGTGCAAGATCGACCGCTCGTGCCTCGTGGCCCTCAAGCACGACAACGAGAACGCGCGTCTCAGCGCCCGCAACCTCGACGATGTCAGCGTGTGCAACAGCGCCCAGTTGACCTGCTACGAGATGCTCAATCACCGCTACATGGTGATCGAGAAGGCGGACCTGGAGGCGTGGATCAGCGGCCCGAGCAGCCAGACCACCAAGGCCGAGCCCAAGAAGAAGGAGGCCGAATGATGCAGGCCCATCACATCATCAAACGCCCCCTCCTGACCGAGAAGAGCACGTTTCACTCGGACATCTCGAAGCGATTTGCGTTCGAGGTCGCCGTCACCGCTCGTAAGGACGAGATCAAGCAGGCGATCCAGGAGCTTTACAAGGTCCGCGTCGTCAGCGTGAACACCACGATCCGCAAGGCCCGCGACCGGCAGATGAAGGTCGGCATGGTCAAGGGCAAACTCACCAAGAAGGCGGTCGTCCGCCTGCACCCCGAGGACACGATCGAGGTCGTCTGAGCAGGCACAGGTAACAGGACACAGACACATGCCCATCCGCATCTACAAACCCACGAGCGCCGGACGCCGAAACGCGTCCGTCAACGCGCACACGGAAATCACCAAGAAATCGCCCGAGAAGTCGCTGCTCTCGCCCCTGCCCCGCAAGAGCGGGCGGAACAACTCGGGCAAGGTGACGGTCCGCGGCCGCGGCGGCGGCGTGAAGCGCCTGTACCGCAAGATCGACTTCAAGCGCATGGACCGCAACGGCGTCGAGGGCAAGGTCATCGGCGTCGAGTACGACCCGAACCGCTCCTGCCACATCGCGCTGATCGAGTACACCGACGGCGTGAAGCGCTACATCCCCTCGCCCGCCGGCATCCGCGTGGGCGACACGATCATCGCGGACACGAAGGCCGTCGAGCCGAAACTCGGCAACTGCATGCCGATCCACGACATCCCCACCGGCCTCGACGTTCACTGCGTCGAACTCGAGCCGGGGCGCGGCGCCAAGATGTGCCGCTCGGCCGGCTCGTACGCGCGGCTCACGAACAAGGAAGGCACCTGGGCGACGCTCGTGCTCCCCTCCGGTGAAATCCGGCGCATCCGCACCGATTGCCGCGCGGTCATCGGTCAGGTCGGCAACGCCGATCAGGTTCAGCGCTGGTACGGCAAGGCGGGCATCCCCCGCTTGCTCGGCCGCCGTCCCAAGACGCGCGGCATGGCGATGCACCACGG
>JAGVLZ010000262.1 GCA_020054055.1 Phycisphaerales bacterium | reverse complement strand
TGCACGTCGACGTGATGGACGGCCACTTCGTCCCCAACCTCACCCTCGGCCCGGCCCTCGTCGCCTCGCTCCGCCGCTCGCTCCCGGATGCCTTCCTCGATGTCCACGTCATGGTCACCGACCCCCAGCAGTACGTCCGACCTTTCGCCGACGCCGGGGCGAACCACCTCACCTTCCACATCGAGCCGGTTCTCGACCCCCGCGCCGGCACCGGCCTCAGCCCACTCTCCCAAGGCTACGACCCGCGCCGCCTGGCCGATCAGGTCCGCGCTGCCGGGATGACAGCGGGTCTGGCCATCAATCCGCCAACACCCGTCGAATCCATCCTCGATCTGGTCGCCGACTTCGACCTGATTCTCGTTATGAGCGTCAACCCCGGCTTCGGCGGCCAGTCGTTCATGGACCCCGTTCTCGAAAAGGTCCGGGTGGTGAAAAGGCGCCTCCGCCCCGATCAACGACTCGAAATGGACGGCGGGATCGCCAAGGACACTTCCCGATCATGCCGCGAGGCGGGCTGCGATGTGCTCGTCGCAGGAAGCGCGGTCTTCGGCCATCCAAGGAACGAATGGCCCGGGGTCATCCGAGCGATTCGGGGCTGATTCCGACCGCTCGTCCACCATTATTTGGTATATGTACGGTATTTCGGAGCATCAGGGCTTGACGAGTGCTATCCTTTGCATCGCCTTTACCGTGGGGCGAACTCCTCTCCGGCCGATACCTCCCCGAAGCAACTATGGCCCGTGAATCGAAGATTGATGCCGTGTTTGTCCGGTGTGGTCGGACGGACTGGGACGACCAGGGCCGGGTCCAGGGGCGGACCGACCTCCCGCTCTCCACAGCGGGCCGACAGGGGGCGCTTTATCTGATCCATACGTTGGCCCCGGACTTGGCTTCCAACCCGCCTTCGAGCATCTACTGTGCCCCCGATGAAGCCAGCCGTGAGACCGCGGACCTGCTCGCGGAGGCGGTCGGATCCCGGGTGAGGCCGCTGCCAGACCTTGTGTCGATGGACCTCGGCCTGTGGGAAGGGCTTCTCGAAACCGAGATCGAGCATCGGTACCCCTCCGCCTGCCGACTGTGGCAGGAGCAGCCTTCATTGATCCACCCCCCCAAGGGGGAGAACTTCGTGGACGCCGAGGCACGGGTCCGCCGGGCGCTCTCGGAGGTGCTCGAAAGAGCCAACGGCAAGCCGGTCGCCTTCGTCTGCCGACCCATCCCCTACGCGATGGCCGTGTGCTGGCTCGGCGGGCATCCCTGCGGCGAAATCTGGAAGATCGTCGAAGAAGGGCCGGACGTGCACCGCCTCCAGGTGGAGCGCGAGCGTCTGCGTCATTTGCTGGAAGATCTCAAGGCCGGGGCATGACGCCCCATCGCCTCGTTCGTGAACGAAAAGACTGGTAGCAGGCCAAGACGCCCGGACCGCGAACGATCATCGGCCGCTGTCGGAGAAAGCACGAGATGACCACACTCCAAACCTCGATCGCCGCACCGAAAAACTGGGCGGACACTTCGCCGCGAGCCAACAAGGTTCCAGAGGGTCTCTGGCTCCGGTGCCCCGCGTGCAGCGGGATGATCTATCGCAAGCAAATGGAGGCCAACAAGCACGTCTGCCCCGAGTGCGAGCACCACTTCCGAATCTCCGCGGCCGAGCGTGTCAGGCAACTCGCCGACGACGGTTCGTTCGAGCCGATGTTCGACCACCTCACGACGGTCGATCCGCTGAACTTTGTCGACTTGAAGGCGTACAAGGACCGCCTCGCCGCCGAGCAGGAAAAGACCGGCCAGCGCGAGGGGGTGCAGACCGGTCGCGTCTTCATCAAGGGCCGCCCCGCGATGCTCTGCTGCCTCGACCTCACCTTCTTCATGGGGACGCTCAGCAGCGTCGTCGGCGAGAAGATCACAAGATCGATCGAGCACGCGACGGAGCACGACCTGCCGCTGGTCATCGTGTCGTGCTCGGGCGGCGCGCGCATGCAGGAATCGGGACTCTCGCTCATGCAGATGGCCAAGACGAGCGCCGCCCTCGCACGCTTCGACTCCGCTGCGGGGCTGTTCATCAGCGTGCTGACCGACCCGACCACCGGCGGCGTCTCGGCCAGTTTCGCGATGCTCGGGGATGTCATCTTCGCGGAGCCCCGCGCCCTCATCGGCTTCGCCGGCCCCCGCGTCATCCAGCAGACCATCCGCCAGGAACTCCCTGAGGGCTTCCAGACCTCCGAGTTCCTCCTGAACGCCGGGATGGTCGACCGCGTGGTGCACCGCCACGAACTGCGGAACGAGATCGCGCGGGTGATCGACTACGCGGGGAAATAGTGGAACCCACCTGCGCGAAATATCTGCTTCCAGGGAGGTGAAGCGAGATGATGGGGTTAATTGTTGCGGCGATCCTGACGGTATTCTTGGTGCCTGTCGTCGCTGGAATTGTAGAGGTGTTGCTCCTTCCTATTGGAGCAGCGTTGGGAATCCGGCGCGGCGGACTATGGGGATTTTCAATCTGTGCCTTGGTTGCCTCCGGTGGGGGCATAGCGATGGTCTGGCTTTCATCGCGGGTGTTCGGATGGCTGTCCGGATCCACTCCACTGTGGGCAATAGTGCTGCTGTCACTCGCAGAAATCGCTTACGGGGTTCATCGCATCAGAGGTGCGTTCGCCAGGTTCGCAGCCACCATGGAGAATTTTGGAGCCACCACAACGACCGCATCGGCTCGGCTGTACGAAATTACGACTGAAACTTTTGAGGGGCGGCTTGCAAAAAATGCCGTTGACTCTGAGATTGCATGGTTGGTAGGCAACTTGACCGGTATTTGGGTCGGTGCTTGGTTGCTCGGCCTACTATGAAGGCAGGCTGGGGGTTCAACTCGTGAAGAAAAGGGCCGAGAAGCAGGATTGAGCCTATATGCAACTCAGTGAACGAATCACCGCCGATCCTGAAGTCATGGGGGGGGTTCCGTGCGTCAAGGGGACGCGGATCCCCGTCGCCACCGTGCTCCGGTGCGTGCGCAGCGGAATGAGTTCCGAGGTCATCATCGCCGACTTCCCGAAACTCACCGCGGAGGACATCGACGCCTGTCTCGAGTTCGCTATCGCCCGCGTTCAGGACAGGTATATCCCACTTCGGCCGACGGGTTCATGAGTTGAAGTTCCTCGTTGACGAAGCCATTTCGTGGCGCGTGGCGCGTCTCCTGAGTCAGGCAGGTCACGACGCTGTGCATGTTGATCGCTTGAAACTGCTCAGTACTCGCGACGAACTTGTGTACGCCCGTGCTGGAAGCGAGGAACGCTGCGTCATCACGCGAGACGGCGACTACACTCATCTTTGGAGCCTCACACCTGACGGCAGACCCTCCGTCATCTTGATCCGCGTTGAGGAATCGTCTCCCGCAGCGCTGGGTAGATTGATCCTCGCGCACTTGCCTGATGTCGAATCGCACCTCGTTGCCGGGGCTCATGTCGTCCTCGGCCCCACGGGGATCGAGGTCCAGCGTTTCGCCTAAACTTGCCTAGAACCACCAGAGAAGCAGATACAATATGACCCTCACCCTCGAACCCCCACCATCCACCGACCGCAAGATCGCCTTCCGCGAGGCGCTCCGCGAAGCGATGTCCGAAGAGATGCGCAAGGACCAGCGCATCTTCCTCATGGGCGAGGAGGTCGCCCAGTACAACGGCGCCTACAAGATCAGCCAGGGGATGCTCGACGAGTTCGGCCCCAAGCGCATCATCGACGCCCCCATCTCCGAGAACGGTTTCGCCGGCCTCGGCATCGGGGCCGCGATGTACGGCCTGAAGCCCATCATCGAGTTCATGTCGTGGTCCTTCTCACTCGTCGCGGCCGACCAGATCCTCAACAACGCCGCGAAGATGCTCTACATGTCCGGCGGGCAGTGGGGGTGCCCCATCGTCTTCCGCGGCAACGACGGCGCAGGTGGCCAGCTCGGCTCCACACACTCGTGGTCCGTCGAAGCGCTCTACGCCAACGTCCCCGGCCTCAAGATGGCGATCCCCTCGTGCCCCTACGACGCGAAGGGACTCCTCAAAACCGCCATCCGCGATGAGGATCCAGTCTTCTTCCTCGAATCCGAGCGCATGCTCGGCGACACCGGCCTCGTCCCGGAAGAGGAGTACACGATCCCCTTCGGCCAGGCGGCGCTGCGGCGCGAGGGTGAGGATTGCACGATCGTCTCCTTCGGCCGCCCGGTGAACTTCTGCATCGAGACCGCGGACGAACTCGCGGCCGAGGGGATCACCTGCGACGTTCTCGACATGCGCACGATCCGTCCGCTGGATGTCGATTCGATCATCGAGAGCATCAAGAAGACCGGCCGCATCGTCGTCGTCGATCAATCATGGCCCTTCGCCGGCATCGCGAGCGAAGTGATCACGCAGGTGTGCGAGCGCTGCTTCGACTACCTCGATCACCAGCCGGTGCGCGTGACGAGCGACGATGTGCCGACGCCGTACGCCAAGCCGCTGGAGCAGGTGTTTTTGCCGCACAAGGGGAAGATTGTGGGGGCGGTGAAGCGGATCGTGGGAGAAGGCTGAAGCGACTTGCAACGCGAGTGCTTATTCCGACAGCCCGAAGGGCTGATAGTCGATAGCCGGGGGTCTAGCGAATCTTCGAGCGTAACCCCCGGAAACAAAGACCAATTCTCCTCTTTTTGCAGGAGGTTGCAGAGAAGTCCATGAAAGCAAGCGATGTGCGAGAGTTCATCGAGACCCATCCCGAAGGCGTGACGATCAGGATGATCGATGGGTCCAAGTACAAGGTTCCGAACAGGGAATGGGTCTGGCTTATCCCGCCGTTCGGTGGTTCGAGATCGCGTTTCGGGAAATATGCGACGCTGTTTGGCGTCTACCACGACGACGCGCTGCGATGGGTGGACTCTTCGCTTGTTGACGATATTGTCCCGTTAGAGAAGAACAAGCGGGGTAAGAAGCCGGGAGGAAGACGCAAGCCGGTGCGTCGAAAGCGGAATCCGCAATGAGCCAACCAATCGACCGAATCCAGCGAGTCCCGATCCGAGAGGTCTGGAGCCACGAAGCCCGCGACTTCTCGGCATGGCTCTCGTCCAACCTTGACCTGCTTTCGGAAGCGCTCGGAAGGCAACTCTCCCTCCAAGACACCGAGGTGTCGGCGGGCGATTTCCGCGTGGATGTTGTCGCCGAAGATTCCGACGGCGACATTGTGATCATCGAGAACCAACTGGAGCCGAGCAACCACGATCATCTCGGTAAACTGGTGACCTATCTGGCCTCGCTCGGGGCCAAGACCGCGGTATGGATTGTCGCGGAGCCGCGCCCGGAACATACAACCGCAGTAGCCTGGCTGAACCAGTCGACCGAAGCGGATTTCTTTCTCCTCAAAGCGGAAGCGATCCGAATCGCGGGTTCGCCCGCAGCTTTGCTCCTCACGAGAATCGTCGGACCAAGTGAAGTGGCAAAGGCAGTCGGCCAAACGAAGCGAGAATTCGCCGAGAGAGAGCATGAACGCCACGCATTCTGGACGGACTTGCTTCAGCTCGCCAGCACAGTGTGGCAGGAGCACCCACATGCCAATGTGACCGCGAACACTGATACTTGGCTGGCGGCAGGCGCGGGGATCGCGAGCGGCATCGCGTACAAGTACACCGTCACCCAAAATGAGTGTGGGGTCATGCTGTACATCGACCTTGGACCGGGCCGCGAGGTGGCTACAAAGGCTGCCTTTGACGCGCTTATTGCGAGGCGGGAATCGGTGGAAGCGGCTTTCGGCGGGCCGTTGGATTGGCAACGACTTGATGATCGGCGTGCATCGGCGATTTCACATGCACTCCCAGCCGCAGGCGGTTACAAATTGCCGCGCGAGGGGTGGCCCAAGACGCATCGTCTCATGATTGACGCCATGTCGCGACTCGTAAAATCTGTTTCTCCGTTTGCGGCTATGCTCCGAGAGGTCGCAAAACAGACACCTGCAACAGCATCAGAGGTCTGAGGCTAGAGGACTGGATTGTTCGATCTTTGAAGTGAACTGAGCATGCCCATCTCCATCACCATGCCCCGCCTCTCCGACACCATGGAACGTGGAACCATCGTCCATTGGAACGTCAAGGAAGGCGACGCCGTCAAGCCCGGGATGGTCCTCGGCGACATCGAGACCGACAAGGCCACGATGGAACTCCAGGCCTTCGACACCGGCACCGTCGCCGCGATCCTGCTCCCCGAGGGGCAGTCGATCGACGTCGGCCAGAACATCCTCGTGCTCGCCGAAGAGAGTGAAGACGCCGCGCAGGTCCGCACGCAGTTTGCCTCCGCCGGCGCAGCGCCCCAACAGAGCCGAGCGGCGCAAGCCGCCGGTTCGACGCGCCAGAGTGCTCCATCCGCAACAGCCCTTGCCGAACCCCCAGCGCAGCAAGCAAGCAACGGCCACTCCGCGCTGACCGAATCCGAATCGCATTCCGATCCCGGGGGCGGCCGCATCTTCGTTTCCCCCCTCGCGCGCAAGATCGCCGACGAAAAAGGCATCGACCTCTCCCGCATCCACGGCACCGGCCCCGGCGGACGAATCACACGCAAAGACGTCGAAACGGGTCCGTCGGCACCAGATATCCGACTCCCCTCCAAGCCCGCGCGCCCCGCCTCCGATCTCGCCGCCGCGCACGTTTCCACTCCCGTCGCCCCCGCGCCCCTCCCCTCCTTCGGCC
>JAGVLZ010000404.1 GCA_020054055.1 Phycisphaerales bacterium | reverse complement strand
GGTCAGGGTTGGTACGCCACCAAGCCGCTTGATTTCCCCATCGCGATGAACTGGGAATACGCGGCCCGGTACGCCAACTGGCTGCACAACGGCAAGGCGTTGACCGCCAAGGCATTCGAGAGCGGCGCATACGACACTTCGACTTTCACCTTTAACCCCGACGGCACGTCAAACTTTCAGGAAGCGCACTCCCCCGGCGCCCGCTTCTGGATCCCGACGCACAGCGAGTGGGTCAAGTCGGTCTACTGGGACCCGTCAAAGAACGGTGGCGAGGGCGGCTACTGGTACTACCCCGGCGGCAGTGACAACTTGCTCATCTCGGGGCCGCCGGGTGTCGGTCAGACGAACGGCGGGCTTCCAAGCGAGTTTGTTCCCATCGGAAGTTATCCAGAGACCCAAACTCCTTGGGGCCTGCTCGACGCTTCGGGTGGGGTTGAAGAATACACAGAGACAGTTGGTACGCCATTGGCTTCAAACCGATGGAGAACCGCACTAGGGTCTTGGGTCAACGATGGATCACCAGAGTTCAACGATTCACTTGAGTTTTCCAACACCCAACCGCTTGGTGGGTTCGCCGGTCATACTGGTTTTCGATTGGCGGCGGCAGTCCCAACGCCATGTGTTTCGTGCATCGTTCTGGTCGGAATCCTTTGCTATTCACACAGAAAGAGAGCCTGAGCGATGAATCTCAACCTCGCAGTACTCGTTCTATTGTTTTTCGTCTCCATCTTGTGCCCGAGCGCGCGTGCGACCGTTACCGTGACGCCACGGGGACCCCTCGACATCGTTGCCAACAACGGTGGCAAGTGGCAGGTTCTCCTCCAGCGATCGGGGCTGGTCTCCGTCGAGTCGATCTTCATTCATGGCGACGCGAACGACGATATCGAGTTCCTCCAGGTTGATCTGCTAAATAGTCCAAACCCGAACGCGGAAATCAAGCTCTTTATCGACACGAAGCCCGGAGCGACTCTTGGCATCCGAAACGTGGAGGAGGTCAAAGGAAACTTTCAATCCATGAGCAGAGGCGTGTGGATTGGAAGGATGCGCATCAGCGGAAACCTCGGGGGTGTACCAACGAGCGACGTTGTTGTCACACGAATCGAAGACTCGATCATCGGCGGGAATCTGCTCTGTCCGATTCATATGGCCGCATATCCCGGGGATCCGCCGCAGCCGCAGTCCCTCCGCATTCTGGGCAATGTGCATAATCACATTTTCAACGACACAACCAACGGTTCAATTGGCGAGATCATTGTCGATCAGGACATCGTCGGTCTTGGATCGGAGCCGATCCTCATTCGGACTGGCGGCACTATTCAGCATCTTGTTGCACGCAGCATCATCAATGCGAACCTCGGCCAGGGCAACTCGCCCGCCTACATGGACGGAATCACGCTGCTTGAAGTCACTAATGACTTCACGAAGACGATTACGACCGAACCAATCGGCCTCTTCGCCAATTCCATCGGTACATTGAGAATCGGCGGCGACGTCGGCTGTACGCTCCGTGTCGAAGGCGGCCTCCCCAACGACCCCAACCAACCCAGCATCCAGATCGGCGGCAGCCTCCTCGCTGCTGGCGAAATCGTGCTCCCAGCCAGCGGGCTCAAGAGCCAGATCATCGTGAACGCGAACGCTTCCACCGGCGCGTGGGCGGGTAATGTGACCGTCGGCGGAGTCGTCCTTTCACCTTTGACAACATACAACAACCTTCCATCCTCTATCGGCGGCGGGGCTGCGGGCCGCGTTCAGTTCACCATCCACAAAAAGGCGAGCAGCCCTGACCTCACCACCGCCGGTGCGCCCTTCTTTGTCGTTTCGGAGAATGAGACGATCGTGCTGCGGCACTACGGGCCGGTGTTCGTGCCTGCTGCCGGGGGGTCGCCGCACCTCGTCACCAAATCGCTCTATAACGACGCTTTCCCCTACGACCCGGCGACCACTCTTGACGTGAGCGACTGCTTCGACCAGTTGCGTGATCCAACCAACCACACGATCATGACGATCTCGCCCAAGAGCGGCGAGAAGATGCTCCGCGGCTACAAGTATTCGGTTTCACCCCGCTCCGGCGTCATTCGCTGCGAACTTCCCAGCGGAACGGCGACGCCCATCGCCGCATACGGGCCCTTCCATTTCGTTGTCTGCAACGACACGGCCACCATCGCCAGCAATGCCGCGGGCGATGCGGATGACTCCGGCGTGGTCGATTTCGCGGACATCACCAAGGTTCTGGCAAACTTCGGGCTCCCCGTCGAATGCTCCACGCTCGGCGACGCCGACCGGAATCTCGCGATCAACTTTGCAGACGTCACCGCGGTCCTCACCTTCTGGCTCGCGGAGTATTGCCCGACCTCAGCGAGTTTCTTCGGCAACTCCGGGGGCGACGGATTGAGCACGATGAGTTTTGAGGGCGAGATGTCCGCCGCGGGGGCCATCGGCGATGTCGCGGCCGCGCTCGACCAGATGGGCTACGCTTCACCCCAAGCATTTAGCGAAGCGATCGCTCAGATGGATGACGAAACCCGAAACGCGGAAGTTCGGTGCCTGGGCGTGCTTCTCGGCGGGACAGACTGATAACCAGATTCCGAACTGAAAAGCAGGTATAATCGCAACACCGATCCGATCCGATCCGGCCGCACGTCGCGGCGGACACCCGGGTTCCAGACAAGGCGACGATCCATGGCTACCGCACCGGAAACAAAGGACCTCAAGGACAAAAAGACGAAGAAGGCCAAGAAGGTCCGCAAGAACGTCGTTCGCGGCATCGCGCACGTCAAGGCCTCCTTCAACAACACCATCGTCACCATCACCGATACCAACGGCGAGACGCTCGCCTGGGATTCGGCCGGGACGATGGGCTTCAAGGGCGCCCGCAAGAGCACTCCCTTCGCCGCCACCCGC
>JAGVLZ010000265.1 GCA_020054055.1 Phycisphaerales bacterium | reverse complement strand
CGGCGTGGCTGACCTCCAGCTCCTTCGCGTAGGCCTTCAACTTCGCCAGCCCTTTCTCCGCCGGCATCTTCACCGCCGCGGTGATGAGCATCTTCGCGTAGGCGCGTTTCTCCTTCGGCAGTTGCTCCCGCACGTTGCGCACCTTGTGCACGGCGCAGCGTTGCACGGGACTCTCCGAGCCGAACACCTCGTGGATCCCCGAGCGGATGGCCTTCGACCCGTCGATGATGAAGAGCCTCGGCACGTCCGGCCGGACCCCGCGCTCGCGGGCATCCAAGCGGAAGGGCTGACGCTGCGGCTGCCCCTTGGCCCGAAGGCGAGCGCCGAAAACGCCCGGAAGGTTGCCAAAACGCGCCGAGGGTGACCGGGGACTACGTCGAGCGGAGCGCGAATTTCATCTGCAGACGGGCGATCCGCAAAGCGCGGTCGGGGAGGGGACGGGGCCGAGACAGATGAAATTGGCGACGCGCACAAGTCTTGAAACGACAAAGGCCTGCGGCGATTGTGCCGCAGGCCTTTCGTGAAGAATCGAATAGCGGGGGTAGGATTTGAACCTACGACCTTCGGGTTATGAGCCCGACGAGCTACCGGGCTGCTCCACCCCGCAGTTTAGAGGGGGGGATCGTATCCGAACGCGGTGAATAGTCAACCCCAGCGAACCAGTCCCGAACCGTCGCTCGAACCGAAGGCGGCGGAACGCTTGCGGGCTTGCCGCTCGACGGGGGCGGCGGTTGTGCTGGCGGATGGGACCGGATTCGTCCAGGGCCGGCTTCCCCCAGGAACTTTCGCTCCGGCGGTGGGTCTGATATTCTCACGGTTCGGGCGAATCGTACGCATCCGCCCCCTGCGGTTCGGCGTAGAGAAGTCTTGCGATACCAAGGAGTTGCGCAATCTTGACCCCCCGGCTTATCGCCCCGTTCCCCCGCGTTCAGTGGCCGCGCCCGGCTTGGCGAGCGGTTGGACGCTGCTCTGGTTTTTGAGCGTTTTGCACCGTGGGAGTCGAGCGCAGCGCGTGGTGTCCGTTAGACGCCGTCATCAGAATGGATGCACGCGGGTGCGTGCCGAGAGACAGAGAGGACCTGCGAATGTCGAAGAGGAAGCCAATCGTTCGGGTGTCGGGTTCTCCGTTCCTTGTGCTGGTGGCATTGGCCGGGGGCGCGGCGGCGCATGCGACCACGTTTGCGCCCGGGACTCGTCCCGAATACATCCAGCACGTGAAGGAGACGCTGCGACTTCAGGCCGAGGCGATGCAGCCGGATGGCGAGCGATTCACGCCGGGATTCAACCGGCAGATCGATACACGCCTTGACCCGCGCGAGTTCAACCCCGCCGACCGCGCGTACCAGATCTGGTGGAGTTACGCGCAGGAAGGGCTGGCGATGGAGGTGAACCCCGGGGTGCAGTTCCATCCGGTCCTCAGCGGGAGTTTCGGCGGCGATGAGCCGCTCGACCCGGAGGACGGCAACTTCGACAACTTCCAGAGCGTGCTCTTCACGCGGCTCAACGGCCTGCCGCGCCCGTTCGGATTCGCGCAAGACGGCGGGCAGCGCCGCTGGCAGGAGATCGTCCGCGATGCGTTCATCCGGTGGGACCAGGTGTGCGCGGTCGAGTTCGTTTTCGTGCCTGGTGGTTTCGTTGACAACGATTCCACTGTTGAAGAACGCTACAACGGCGCGATCGCGGATCAGCCCAACGGCGACGGCGGCGGGGATTGGGACAACAACGCGTTCGGCCGGCCTGAGTTCGGGAACACCGGTGAGGGCGACATCCGGATCGCGATGGCGGACATCGACGGCCCGACGCAGCCCGACGGCTTCTCGGGCGGGATCCTCGCCTGGACCTACCACCCGAACCTCCCGCCTGCGTTCGACACGTTCGACGACAACGGGACGGACATGGACCCGTCCGACGACATCTCGACCGAGGGGTATTGCGCGAATATCACGCTCGACCGCGAGGAGCGATGGAACGACCCCACGACGCCGAATCTCTTGTCGGTGGTCATCACACGCGAGGTCGGGTTTGCGCTCGGCCTGCTGCCGGCGTGTCCCTCCAACCCTGAGGTTCCGATCGCGCTGATGCAGATCCAGGATTTCGCCGGTCCTGGCACGCCCGGCGCCCAGGAGCCGCTCCCGCCACTCTTCTTCACCGAACTTCAGGAAGACGACATCCGCTCGGTCCACTCGATCTACGGCGACAGCCTCGACACCTGGGACGCCTCCGACGTCAACTCCGTGGACTACACCGAAGCCGCGGACATCTTCTTCCAGCCGGTGCCGGGCACGAATGTCTTCACCTACAAGCCTCACCTGGGCATCCCGGAGGAAACTTTCCCGCTCGGCCCCGCGGCGCTCAGCATCCACGATGCGGACGACATCGATCGCTGGCGGCTCGGCATCCCGGACTCGGTGACGTCGGGGACGCTGGCCATCACCATCGAGCCCCAGGGATCGTCGTTTCTCAACGACGTGTTCATGTTGCCGGCCCAGGTGCGCGACGCGGTGGTGACGGGGTCTTGCACGAACGCCCCCTTCGAGGACAACGCGCTCGCGGTGCAGGACCTGACGATCCGCATCGAGGCGTACGACCCGTTCACCAATGTTCTGACGCTGATCGACGAGGTGAACGCGAATCCCGCCGGCCTGGGGGAGGAGGTCGAGATCCCCGTCACAACGGGGACGTATTACATCAGCGTCTTCGGCAACATCATCAGCAACGTGCAGTTGTACGACATCAGCATCGTGGTGGAGACGCCCCTGCTGGAATCCGGGATCGAGGCGGACGAGTACCTCGACGTGATCGATGTCGAGGCCTTCTACGAAGAGGGATTCTTCGGCGCCAACGCGACGATCGGCGTCGTCGACGGCGAGCACTTGGCGCAGGATCACGATGTCTTTGCCG
>JAGVLZ010000171.1 GCA_020054055.1 Phycisphaerales bacterium | reverse complement strand
GAGAAGGACGGCGCGGGCGAGTGCGTGAACGCGGTGCAGATCGACTACGCGCCGCCGGACGGCGCGGGTCGGGTGCGCGTGATCGTGACGGGCTACGAGTGGGACTGGCTCCGTCTTCGGTGGATCACGCGCACGGCGCAGCAGTACTTCACCATCGCCAAGACGCTGCCGCACGCGATCATCTCGCCCAGCCGGGTGATGCTGGGTCGGAACGTGGTGGTGAACGGGCCGTTGGGGGTGCGGTACGACAGCGCGGCGCTCGACACGATCGACGGTCCGCCGGTCGTGTCGCTGAGCGACTTCGCGGGGATCGACGCCTCGCTCACCGCCAAGTTGAACGCCTTTTACGCAAGGGTGCTGACCGACGACGTGGACGGGGACAACGCGCTCCGCATCCTCCATCCGACGGAATCGCAGTCGCTCGCGGCGATCAACGCGATGGACTTCGACGCCGACAGCCAGGCGGACAATGCGTACCAGGACTTCACGCGCGACGACGCGGTGGACGATTTCGATATCTTTCTGAAGCACTACGACACGAACGTGGCCGACGGGCAGCGCAAGGTGGTTCTTTCCGATGCGCTCAAGGAGGGCACCGCCAATTCGGGCAACGCGACGGAGTTCGGGGCGGACGATGCGCTCGCGCTGCTCATCGACGGCGGGAACCCCGACCGCAACGGCAACGGCAAGTGGAACGGGCGATTGACGGGGGGCGAATGGGACTACTCGACTTTCGCCGACAACAACGGCGATGGCGAGCGAAACTCGCTCGACCTCGACCTCGATGATGTCGCGTTGGGCTATCGCGACGGCGCGCTCGACTACAAGGACGGCTACGCCAAGGTTCACGGGTCGGTGTACCTGACCACTTCGCGCTCGGCGTGGGAGAGTTCTTCCGATGAGTTCGGCGTCGTGCTGACCGACTACCAGAAGGAGGTCAAGGGGCCGATCTCGGGAGATGGCTCGTCGCCCGTGAAGTTTGGCGCGACCGACGCCGAGGTGCCCGAGATCACCGCGGAATCCTTCGCGGCGGCGGCGGAGATCATGGGCGAGTTCGGGGGCGGGCCGGGGGTCGATTCGGACGAGTTCGCGACGATCATCGCGGACCAGGTGGGCGGTGAATGGATCACGGAGAGCACTCCCTATGGATCGCCGACGCCGGCCGACTGGTACCGCCGGCCCGTGTACCGCGACCTGACCTTCCGCAACACCACGATCCCGCAGGGGACCAACGCGCTCTTCATCAACTGCACGTTTGTGGGCGTGACGCGCGTTCGCACATGGATCGACAACACGCACCCCTCGTGGGTCTACTACGGGGAGGAGCAGCGCGACCCGGAGACCGGCGCGCTCTCCTTGCGCTATCCGCCGCCGCCGGCCGAGAGCGCGCAGGCGCTCGACACCTCGTATTGCGGTGGGGACGTCGTCTGCGACCCGAACAACATGCCCCCCGATCCGCTGATGGTGGACCTCGACGGCGGCGGAAGCGCGAACGACGCCTGCACGAACACGAAACTCGTCTCGAACAATCTCCGCTTCCACGACTGCGTCTTCATCGGGTCCGTGGTCGCGGACAAGCCGGCGGTCTTCACCCACATCCGCAACAAGCTGCAGTTCACGGGGGCGACGAAGTTTCTCCAGGAGCACCCGACCGAGCCTGAGAATCCCGCGTACCAGTTGTCGGCCGACGAGTCGGCGATCACCGCGAAGAGTTCGATGATGGCGCCGCACTACTCGGTGGACATCGGGACGAACAACTCCTCCGCGGCCCAGGACATCCGGCTGCACGGGGCGATCATCGCCGGGGTGCTCGACGTGCGCGGGAACACGGAGGTCGATGGGGCGCTGCTCCTGACCTACGAGCCGGTGTTCGGCGAGGCGCCGATGTCGGTGTACGGGACGGCGGCGGGCAACCCGGAGAACTTCAACGCCACGCTCGGCTACTTCGGCCCGGATGATGGCGACCAGGAGGGCATCGACCTTTCCACGCTCACCGATCTCGATGCCGACGGTGATCTGGACGTGGGCTGGGATTCGGCGCGCGATTCGGGCGGCGCGCTCGTGGTTGTCGGCACCAACCCCGAACTGGAGACGTGGTACGACAACGTCCCCGAGGACGACGCTGTCGCCGGGACGCACATCCGGCGAGCGGTGACGTTCAACGGCTTCGGGCGGATCACGCTGAGCCTCGACAAGCGGCTCGTGCTGCCGGACGGGCTGGCGACGCCGATCTCGATCGTGCCGATTCGCTCGACGTACCTCGAGGGGCACGTCGCGGTCGCCGGCGCGGAGGCGAACTGACATGAACCCTTTCACCACCCCGAACCATCCGCGCGGGCTCAGCCTCATCGAGATGATGATCGCGCTCACGATCAGCGTGACGCTGATGACCGCGACGATCGCGGCGCTCGACACCATGTTCAAGGGCTACCAGCAGACAACGGAATCGGCCTCGACCAATGTCATCTCGCGCATCGTGATGGCACGTCTGACGAGCATGGTCCGGACGGGCAGCGGCTTCGGGCCGTTGCCCGCTGACGTGCTCGATTCCGCGGAGAATCCGATCGCGTCGGACTACTTTCAGTTCGCGAGCGCCCGCGATGCGGACGGCGTCCCGAGGGAGGTGATCCGCATCGAATATCGCGTTCCCGCCGGCCTCGCGGCGAGCGACGAGGATTGGGGGACGAATCCGCCGCTGCGGACCTGGGCGGTCGCGGACGGCCCGCCCGAT
>JAGVLZ010000330.1 GCA_020054055.1 Phycisphaerales bacterium | reverse complement strand
TAGCCCACCATCGTGCCCACGCCCGAGCCGCGCGCGAGCGCGGGGATCCCGCGCTGCCGCGCCCAGTTGACGAAGTCCCAGACGATGAGGAAGTAGGCGGAGATGTTTTTGTCCGCCAGGATGGTGAGTTCGCGGTTGAGGCGGGCGCGGAGGTCGCTCCGAGAGGGCTCAGGGTTCAGGGTTCGGGGTTCGGGGTTGATCTGATCCGGCCCGTAGCGCCAGATGAACCCCGCCTCGCACAGTTCGCGGAGCGCGTGGTCGCACTGCTCCTTCAGCGTCTCGCGCGAGAGCGATTCCTTCGCCGAGTCGTAGGGCTCGAGGGTGTAGCCGGCGCAGAACCCCTTGAACCATTCCGTCAGGTCCGCCTCGCCCGCATACGCCCGCGGGTGCTCGGGCCGAATAACGTTGACCACCGGCGCATGGCTCGTGAACTTCATCTCGACATTGCAGCGCTCGGCGATCCGTGCCGTGTTGTCGAGCGCGTCGCGCCAGCGCCCCCACTCGTCGCTCCCCTCGAACGTCGCCTCCATCTCCGCCGGACTCTTGACATACACCTGCGGCGGATACCGCAGCCGATCCGTCGCGTCCTTGTTCTTGCCCATCGAGATGCACGTCAGCGTGTCGTGCGCGTCGTAGTCCTCTTCGCGGAGAAAGTGGGCATCGTTCGTCGCGACCAGCGGCAGCGAGAGTTCCTCCGCGATGCGGATGAGGTGCGGATTGATCGCGTTCTGCTCCGACACATGGCGCTGGAGTTCGACGAAAAACCTCGGCCCCGTCCCCTCGTCCGCGAAAACTCGCGCGTGCCACTCGGCTACCTCGAACGATCGCCGGTAGTGCGCCACATCGTTCGTCTTCACATATTCGACCAGCGGGTACGCCATCTCGGAGCCCAGGTGGCCGCAGATCGCGATGAGGCCGGAGTGATGCGCTTCGATGAGTTCGCGGTCCAGCCGCGGCTTGTAGTAAAAGCCGTTCAGGTACGCCTCGGAGCACATGTAGAGCAGGTTGCGCCAGCCCTTCTCATTCTCCGCGAGGAGAACAAGGTGATACCCACCGTCGATGCTGCCGGTGTAGGTGCGGTCGTGGCGCTTGCCCTGCGCGACGTAGGCCTCCACGCCAAGGATCGGCTTGATGCCCGCTTCCTTGGCCGCCATATAGAAGGTCATGGCGCCGAAGAGGTTGCCGTGGTCCGTGACGGCAACGGCGTTCATCCCCAGTTGCTTCACGCGCGCAATCAGGCGGTCGATGCGGTTGCCGCCGTCGAGGAGGGAGTACTCGCTGTGAAGATGGAGGTGGACGAAGGGGCGCGGAGCGGCTCCCGCGGCTGGCGGGACGGGCACTTCCACTTCATCTGGTGGCGCGAAAGACATGGGAACCCCTTCCCTAGGGTGAGCGGAGCGATAACCCGTCAGTGTATCGCGCTGGGTGGGACGAAAACGGCATCCGTCAGGGTGGGCACAGCCCATCCACCGGGGAGTGGGGCCCGCCGCCGATAACGTGGGCCCGATAGCCGCGTTAAGGCAGGAACCTGCGCGAAGATATGTAAGATAACATTAGCAAGACGTTCGTTATCGCTCGCGCCACGCGGCCCAAATTCAAGCGAGCGGCGCGCGATCGCTTGCGTGACGCCCCGCGCGCGGCATACTCACCCCGGAAGAAAGAACCCCGGCACGCACGCCGGGACGCGTCGCACGTCATCACGAACATTTGTACGGAGGGAAGACATGGTCCGTTCAGCCATCGCCAGCGTTGTGGTCGCCATCGCGTCGGGCTCCGCGCTCGCCGCGAGCACCGTCGAGATGCACAAGATCGGTACCGGACTGGGCAAGGAGATCAAGATCGTCTACAACGGCGACGCCTTCGACGCCTTCGCCGGCGAGATCATCCACGAGTTCCGCAACGGCGTCGGCCTCGGCGAGCAGTTCAACGGCAAGACCATGGCCACCTACTGCGTCGAGGTCACCCAGACCGTCACCGAGTCGTACAAGGTCTACGAGGTCACCGACGACGTCGGCTCGATCCCCGAGCCCGCCATGGGCACCGCCCGCGGCGACGCGCTGAACGACATGTTCGCGATCCTCCTCGAGAAACGCGCCGAGGGCGTCTTCAGCAACGACTGGGCCGCGGCGTTCCAGATCGCCGTGTGGGACGTCGTCTACGACTACAACGAGGGCGTCGGCCGCGACTCCCTCGACGTTGAGTCCGGCGAAATGCGCGTGAAGAAAACCAACGGCGACCCGCTGAGCAACAGCCTCGTGAACAAGATCGACGTCTTCTTCGACGCCATCGGAATCACCGCCACCCCCTTCAATGTCATCGGCTTCTACAACGCCTCCAGCCAGGACCAGATGGTCCCGGCGCCGGGCACGATCGCACTCGGCTCGCTCGGGCTGCTGCTCGTCGGCCGCCGCCGCAAGAACTGATTCACCGACACCAACGCTTGCACACCGCAGACGGGGCTCCATGAGGGTGGGGCCCCGTTTGTTATTTGATTGAACGATCGGCCAGCGGATTGATGCGCGGCGTCGGATCGCCGTGCGCCAGGAGCGCCGCGCGAACGTCGCGCCAGAGTTGAGTGACCTCCTTGCGCGGCCATCCGGCCTCTCGCACCGCTGAGCGAACCGCCGCGAGGCGCAAGCCCAGCGGGATCTCAAGACGACAACCGATCGGCTCGACGATCAACTCGAAGAGCATGTGAACCAGCGCCGCGCGGGGGCGGGCGCGCCGGATCGCGACGGTGTCGAGGATCGCCACAACAGAGCCCGAAGCACCAACAGAGCCCGAAACGCCGGCGAGGGATTTCACAATCAGATTCGAGGGTTTGTGATCCCTGTTCACCAACCCCGCGAGCGCCAGCCGCGCCGCCTGAGACCCCAGTTCCCGCGCGAGCGCGAACTGTTCATCGCGCGGCAGATCGCGGTCGGCGAGGTGTCGCAGCACCGTCTTACCCGAAAGACGCTCCATCGCGAGCGATTCCACGAGTCGGCCCTGTTCATCACGCCCGCGCCAGAGCGCGAGGGGCGTTGCAACGGCAAAGCCGTGCCGCGCGAGCAACTCAGCCCCACCCCACTGCCGCACAAACCGCGTGACGCTGAACATCCGTGAGAGCACATCCTTCGGCCGATCGAGCAGCAACGATTTCACGACAACCGGCCCGGCGGACGACTCTCCGGTCAGCACCGTGGAGCGCTCGTCGTGCTTGAGTACCGTCGCGCCCCTCTTCCAACCGTCCGTTGCGCACAGCCTCAACAGCACCCCGGCGTTTCCGTCGGCGATTCTCAAAATCGACATGTGCTCTCTCGGCGGCACAACCACGCCATGAAGCGTATCAGCCCCTCGCTTGTTCGCGGAACAATCGGGTGGTGTCCACGATACATTGCAAATATCATCCGATTTCTCTTGTCCCCCCACCCCCCACCCGCGTACATTAAGCACGCACCGGCCCGACTCTTTATCTTCTTGGCGCGGGTATGAGAGTGTTGTCGGGCACAGCCGCCATGAGGAACCTCAGATGAACAACCGGACAACGCTTCACACGCTCTCGGTCACTGCTCTTGCCCTGTGCTCATCGGCTCTCTTTGCCGCCGAGCCCGCGCCCAAGCCGGCCCCGCCGTCCGCAGAGGTCGCGAAGGTGATGCTCTCTGCCGAACGGTGGTCCAGCGCCGATGTCAACGCTGTCGCGCGATTCGTCAGCGCCCCGCAGTTCATCTATGTTTCGCAGGCTGCGGGGACCGTGTTCCATGTGTCGGGCAACCCCATGTTGCAACTCGGCGCCGACTATGGAAAGGTGCTCCAGGTCGGCGACACCACCCGCGAAGGCGTCTACTGGAACTTCGGCGGGGACCCCGCGAGCGTCCGCATCGGTGACGGCCCCGAAACCGTTGAACTCCCGCCGAAGTCGCTCATCGTCATCGGCAACGTTTTGAAAGACGAGGACCGTGCCCGGGCGCTCCCGGGAATTGTCATCGGCCCCGAGGGGGAAGTGAAGGTCTACACCGGGGAGGTCGAGGGCGGCGTGACGTGCGGCGCGGGCTACTTTGCCTGCTGCATGGAAAACTCCGGCGGCTTCACCATTACGGCCAAGTGCATCGCCGACAACAGCCCCAACCTGCCGCTCTGCAACTCCGGTGGGCCTGGCGCGAGTGCGTGTGAGATCGGTGCCAGCCTGGCCGACTTCAATGACGCCCACCTTCGTTGAGATTCGATCAGGCGGCACGCCGAATGACGCGCGCCGGGGGTCTTCGCGTCACGCACCGCCGAAACAGGCTCGATTGACTCGATCTGGCGGTTGCCGCACCATGCGCTCCCGCCGTGCCCCTTCCACTCTCCATCTCCATCGTCTGTCGCGACAACGAGGCGACCCTGCCGCGCGTGCTCGAGTCCATCCGAGGCCTCGCGTCGGAAGTCATCGCCCTCGACTCCGGCTCGACCGACGGCACGATCCCCCTGCTCCGCTCGAACGACGTGACCGTCGTCGAGCAGCCGTGGCTCGGGTTCGTGAAGCAGAAGCAGGCGGCGATGGAGCGGTGCACGCGGCCGTGGGTGCTGCACCTGGATAGCGATGAATCGGTCGAACCGGCGCTGCGTCGGTCGATCGAGGCATCGCTCGGGCGTGACGATCCAGGTGTCGCCGGCTACGAGGTCAATCGGAAGGTCTGGTACGCGGGGTCGTTCCTCGAATACGCGTGGCAGCCCGAGTGGCGGCTGTGGCTGGTGCGGCGGGAATCGGCCCGCTGGACCGGCGATGACCCGCACGATGCGCTCGAAATCGTGGAGCCCGGCGGGCGCATCGAACGGCTCATCGGCGACCTCCGTCACGATTCGATCCCTTCGCTCGCGGAGTTCCTCGAGAAGCAGGCGCGGCACGCAC
>JAGVLZ010000305.1 GCA_020054055.1 Phycisphaerales bacterium | reverse complement strand
CGACGCGCGCGATGATCACGCGCGTCTTGCCCGTGCCGGGCCCGGCGAGGACGATCAGCGGCCCGGCGTTGTGGCTCGCCGCGCGCGCTTGTTCGGCATTTAGCCCGGATTGCCAGTCTTGAGGCATTGCACGGAGTTTAGTCGAGGGGTTGAGTGCCGTAAGAGGCGCGTTCGTGGGACGGTGTCATCTTGGCCGACATCACGGCGGTGCTGACGAACTGGGGGATGGTGTGTCCGTAGTCGGGTGGTAATCTTCCGGCATGGATCGTCGGGACAAGCCTCTCCGGTTTTCGGATCATGCCCGGATGAGGATGGGCCAGCGTGGCGTGTCGGAGCGGCATGTTGAGCGGGCCGTCAGGCGAGCAAGCAGGGTGCGGCCGGCGCGCCGGCCTGACGCAAAGCGGCATGAGTATCAAGTCTCCAAAGCCCGACGGATCGTGGTGATTGTCGCGGAGCGGCCCCGGTGGTTCTGGATCGTGTCGGTGTGGTGGGCGTAGACTTATGGACATGGTTGCTGAAGCAAGTCCAATCGGATTCGAGTTATCGCTGAGCGGGCGCGAGGACGGGTCGCTCGACGCAGCGTACCTGCGGTTCAGCCGGGCGAAGGTGGTCCGCACCGATGAGGTGGTGGAAGAGTTGCTTCTTGCGGATTATGACGCCAAGGGGCGGTTGGTTGGGATCGAGATTCTGGGGCCGGTGAGACTCAAGGACGTGGCGAGTCTTGTGGATGCCGGCTTGCGGCCGGGGTTGCGGCGTTTCGTGCGGCGGGCCGCGCCCGGGGAGTTGATCAGCGCGTAGAGAAGTTGCCTAGTATTCAACCATGCCCCGCGTCCTCATTGACATCCCCGCCGACCGTCTCTCGGCCCTGTGCCGCAAGCATGGGGTGAAGACGCTCTGGCTCTTCGGCTCGGCCGTGGCGATGGAGGGGGAGCGCGCGGAGTTCAGTGCGGATCGGAGCGACGTGGACATGCTGGTTGAGTTTGAGGAGCACCCGCCGAACGGGCGGGCGATGGCGTTCTTCGCGCTCGAACGGGAACTCACGGCGTTGCTCGGTCGGCCCGTTGACCTGGCGGAGCCTGGTGGATTGCGGAATCCGATCGTATGTGACTCAGTTCTCAGTCGCCGGGTGCCGGTCTATGCCGCCGCGTGATCTGCGAGCCTATTGCATCGACATTCTCACGTCCGGCCGGTCCATTGAGGTGACGGTCGCGGGGCTAGACTTTGAGGACTATCAGCGCGTCCGGACGGTGAACGCGACGGTGGAGCGAGAGTTCATCATCATCGGCGAGGCCGTGAACCAACTGCTTCGGCTCGATGGATAACTCGCGGATCGGTTTCCGTCAGGCCCAGCGATCATCGCGTTCCGAAACCACCTCGTGCATCGGTATCACAATGTTTCGGACGAGACGGTCTGGGAAATCGTAAAGAAAAGCCTGCCGGAGGTGATCGAGGCGGCTCGGGTGTTGCTGGTTGAACTGGAGAGCCGTCGGTCAAGCGAATAGGCAGTATCCGTTTGGGATGCAGGGGAAAAAATGGGAGAGGGATCGTTGAGGCCGTAGTCCGGGGGTTTCGCCCGAGGATTCGCTCACGCCCGGCTGCGAACTATCACCTTTGCAGGGTGAAGACAACGCGTTCACTCGCTCTTCTTCTTCGCGGTCGGCCCGCCGGTGAGCCAGCGGAGGTCGTGGAGCCCCGGCTTGACGGCGTTCGAGCGTTTCGCCTCGGGCAGCCACTCTTTCAACTGATCTGGGGTGATCCGGTCGGCGCGGATCACTTCGACCTCGTCCCATTCCGGCGTCTTTGTGTTTTTCGGCGTCACGGCGTCCTCCGCGATCTCCTCTGCGTCCGCGAGGTTCGGGGCCGAGAGAAGGATCTCCGCGTAGGCCTCCTGCTTCTCGTCGTCGGCGGGGGTGCATCGGGCGATGCACTGCCACGCCGTCACGCCGAGTTCGTTGCCGTCGGCGTCGAGGTTGGTCGCGGGGTCGATGTTGAGTTGCAGGAGCCAGTTGTCTCGGAAGCGCTCGATGATCTCCTCGGGGGTGAGCATCTCGGGGTGCTCGTCCGGGGCGATCAGGATGCCGCGGTGCTCGTGCGAGACGGAATCGACGCTGGCGAGTTCCTCGACGGGTCGGAGGTCGAAGGCGGCGAGGAGTTTCTCCGCTTTCTCTTTCATTTCCGGGGTGACGCGGAGGGTCACGACCTTGTGCTCGTCGATGAAGACGTAGAAGAAGGGATCGACGGACATGGCGCCGAAGCCGACGAGGCCTTCCTCGAAGAGGAAGGGGTCAAAGCAGCGGAGCGCGTCGAAGAACTTCTCGCAGCCGACGAGTTCGTAGGCGATGTAGGGGTCGATCTCTCGGAAGGCGTCGTGGCCCAGGATGTCGAGGATGGGGAAGAATCGTCCCGGCAGGAAGGCGAAGAGCGCTCGGCAGAGCGGGCGCAGGCGTTCGTGCGAGACGAGGATGTCAAAGACGTAACGGTCGGGCCACTCTTCGAGGTCCTCGGAGAAGTTCGCGCCGGTGAACGCGGCGGGGTCCGATCCGTCGGCCGGCTCGAACTGCACGGTGTAGGCCGGCGCGGGGGTGGCGGGTTCGGTGGGGTAGGTGCCGAGGGGGAACTGGAAGCCGTCGACGATCTTGCGCTCGATGGCCGGGTCGGCCATGGCGCGGAGGAGCGAGGGAGTGAGCGGAGAGGGATCGGTCATCGGCGTGTGATGATAGTGGGGAGGGGAGAGGGAATAGGGAGTGGGGAATAGGGAGTCGGGAAGAGGCGGGTTCAGGTGTCGCGTGCATTGTCTTCCCACTCCCTACTCCCTATTCCCCATTCCCTTCTTATTGCTACGGTGCCCGCATGAGGCTCAACCCATTTGCCGGTCTGCCCAATGCGCGCCAGGTGTGGGCGTGGGGGATGTACGACCTGGCGAACCAGTCCTTCACGCTGCTGGTGGTGACGCTTTTCCTGCCGATCTATCTGAAGCAGGTGGTGCTGGGGCCGAGCGCGGCGGCGGGGCACGCGGAGTCATTGCTGGGGTGGACCACGGCGGCGGCGAGCCTGGTAGTGGTGGTTGCGAACCCGGTGCTCGGGGCGCTCGCGGATTTTTCGGGGAAGAAGAAGGTGTTCCTGACGTGGACGGGGATCGGCTGCGCCGCGTTCACGGTGGGGCTGTCGCTGACCGGGCCTGGGGAATCGTGGGCCGTGATGGGGCTCTTCGCGTGCGCGAGCGTGCTTTTCATGTTCGGCGAGTCCTTCCTCGCCGCGTTTTTGCCGGAGGTGAGTACGCGCGCGACCGTGGGACGGGCCTCGGCGATCGGGTGGACGATGGGGTATGTCGGGGCGCTGGCGTGCCTGCCTCTCTCGCTGCTGCTTCCCGGGCTGAGGGCGGGGACGCACGCCGGGTTCTCGAACGTGTTCATCTTCGCGGGGGTGTGGTTCTTCGTGAACGCGCTGCCGACGATGTTGATGCTGCGCGAGAAGAAGTCGCGCGAGGCGATGCCGACCGGATCGACGATTGTGACGATCGGGTTTCAGCGCGTGGCGCGGACGATCAGGCAGGCGTCGCGATTCGGCGAACTGGGCGTTTTTCTGATTTTTTTCGGCGTCTATTGCTGCGGGATGCAGATCATCATCGGGTTCTCGGGGCTGATGGCGTCGCAATACTTCACGAACGCGCAGTTGATCTGGTTCGTCCTGGCGCTCGCGTTCATCTCGGCGGTCGGGTCGGCGGTCAGCGGGCTGTACCAGGACAGGATCGGCCAGAGGCGGACGGTGCAGGTCTCGCTGTGGGTCTGGATTGGAACCAGTATCGCGGCGGTCTTCCTGCCCACGACGAACGCGGCGATGTGGCACCTGTGTCTCGTGGGCGGCGGGATCGGGCTGGGGCTGGGGCTGACCGGGGCCGCGAGTCGGGCGCTGGT
>JAGVLZ010000188.1 GCA_020054055.1 Phycisphaerales bacterium | reverse complement strand
GGGGCGCAGGTCTCCGTCGCGGGCACGACGTACACCTACGCGCAGTCCGGCCACAACACGCTGATGAGCGCGACCAATGCGGGCTCGCGCCTGAACCTCGGCGGGATCGACAACATCGTCTTCGGCGTCGGCGGCGGGCGATGGTTCCAGTCGATCCGCGCGGCGAACGACGGATTCATCGACCTCTCGGGCTTGCAGAACATCTCGATCGCGCCGGGGCAGGATGATGTGCTCGACATCGTCCAGGAGACGGGCGGATCGATCGACCTCTCGGGGCTTCAATCGATCAACGGACTGGGCAACGGCAACGGGAATGTCCGCTTCTTCACCGACGCGGCGGACCTGACGCTCGCGAGCCTTTCGAACGCGAACGGCGTGACGTTCACGCCGGCCGTGGGAGCAACGGTGAACCTGCCGGCGCTCACCGCGCTGACGAACTCGACGGTGGATCAGGCCGCGGGATCGACGTTCAATGCGCCGAGCCTCGCGGACGTCAACGGCTCAAACCTGACGCTCTCACCCGCGCACACCTTCATCTCGGCGCCCCTCTCGCAGATCGATAACGCGAACATCGCGGTGCAGGCGGGGATGAACTTCGCGAACGTGATCGACGCCAACTACAACTACACCCGCACCGGCGGCGGGGACATCCTCTCCGCCACCGACCCCGGATCGCTCTTCGATCTTTCGAGCATGACCAGCCTGACCTACGGCCCGGGCGGCGGGCGATGGTTCAGCGCCATCCGCGCGACGAACTCCGGCATGATCGACCTCTCAAACCTCGCGGGGATCAACATGGTCGCGGGGCAGGACGACGTGCTCGACTTCGTCGTGCAGAGCGGCGGGAGCATCGACCTGAGCGGCCTTCAATCGATCAGCTTCGCGGGGAACGGGAACGCCCGCGCTCGGTTCATCGTCTCGGAATCGTCTTTCACCCTGCCGAGCCTGATCGCCGCGGTCGGGGCGGAGTTCCTCCCGGCGGAGGGGACGACGATCAACACGCCTTTCCTGACGAGCCTCACCGGATCGTTCGTCACGCTTGCCGAGAACTCCTCCCTCAACGCCCCGGCGCTCACCAACATCAGCGGGACCGACATCACGGTTTCGCCGACGCGCCAGTTCAACTCCGGCCTCCTGTCGCAGATCGACAACTCGAACATCGCGGTCGTCGGCGGGCTGAACTACGCCAACTTCAGCGATGGTGACTACAACTACACCCGCGCCGGCGGCGGGATCATCCTCTCCGCGTCCGACCCGGGCTCCGTGCTTGACCTCACTCCGGCGACCAGCATCCTCTACGGCCCAGGGGGCGGACGCTGGTTCAGCACGATCCGCGCCGCGGCCTCGGGGCTGGTCGATCTCTCGGGCGTCTCCAACATCGGCATCGTCGCCGGACAGGACGACGTGCTCGCCTTCACCGCGGAGACCGGGGGCGTCATCGACCTCACCGGGCTTCAATCCGTTGACGCCGCGAGCGGGAACGCCAACGCCCTCGTGCGTTTCAACGCCGTCAACGGCGGGACGATCAACTTCGGCAACCTCGAAGTCACAAGGCAGACGCAGTTCGACATCTCCGGCGTCTCCTCGACGATGAGCGTCGCCGGGAATATGCTCCTCGACTCCGGCTCGCTCACGATCAGCGCGGGGGCAACGCTCACCGTCGATGGCGACATGACCTTCCGCTACACCTCCGAAACAAACCTCAGCGCCTCGAGCGCGGTCCTTCACCTGAACGGGATCGGCACGCTTGATCAGCCGCAGAACTTCGAGATCGGCGGGCTGGACGCCGGCAACATGGACCCCGGCAACAGCGGGAACTTCGGCTTTGGCCAGTTGATCGTGGGCGACTTCGGCAACACCACCGTCGTGCAGTTGCTCGACGTCATCGACAACGGCAACCGCGGCGCGCTCCGAGGAGGCGGCGCGCCGGAAGCCCTCTACCTCTTCGGCCTCGGCGGGCCCGACGGGCTGATCCTCCGCAACGGCTCCACGCTCATCATCGACAACCTCAACGTCTACACGACCGAGAACAATCAGTGGGTACACATCAACAGCCTCTTCCCTCAAGGGGTAACCCTAATTCCCTACAGCGGCGGGTTCATCGAACTCCCGTCGCCGGGGAGCGGCCTTGTCGCCGCGCTGTTCGTGGGATCAATCGCTCGCAGGCGTCGCCAACGCTGATTTGGCGGTCGCAAACGGCGGCCGGTGCCTGATCGACTCGGAGCATCATCGAATGGCTCCAAGTCGCGGCTGCCGTCGAGGCGGCGGCGAGTCGCCATGCCAACGCCATTCCACGTTTTTTGTCGGCTTTCCCTTGATATCGGAGCGAAACAACCTACGGTGATTGTGACGCGATGAACCAAGAAGGGATCGACCGCGATGACTACCTTCCGAAGCGGTGTGTCGGCGACGGCGGCAACCGGCGAACGAATCCACCTCTGCGATGACCCTCGGTGCCTCGCGGCGGTGCGCACGATCATCGACGATGCCCAGTGCCCGGCGTTCGTCGCCGACGCGCAGGGGCATTATCTGATCGCGAACCAGGCGTTCTGCGAACTGCTCGGCGCGCCCGCATCGCGGGTGATCGGCAGCCGCATCTCGGATTGGTTCGAGGCGCGCGTCGCGGAGGAACGGATGCGTTTGCGGCAGCATGTGCTCCGCACCGGGAGCGCGGTGCATGTGACGGACATGCTCCGCGGCCGGCGGTTCACCGGCGCGGTGCATCCCTTCGAGGCGGGCGCGCACCGCGATTGCATCTTTGCACTCCTTCAGGCGCGACCCGCGCGGCCGGAAGAGGTGGCCGCGGGGCTGTACCCGCTCGAATGCTTCGATCTCGGCCCGCTGTCGGAGTTGACGGGGAGGGAACTGGAAGTTCTCCAGTTGATCGGGCAGGGGCTGACGCAGCGCGAGATCGCCGATCGGCTCAGCCGCACCGTGAAGACCATCGAGGCGCACCGGGCCGCCCTCGGCCGGAAACTGCACGCCAAGAAGAACGTGCATCTCGTTCAGATCGCGAATCTGGCCGGGATGCTGGACCCGGCGGGCACGCCGCGCTTCGCGACGCTCGCGGCGAACTGACCGGGCGCACGCCGCGCATTCGCCATCCGCTTGCATACGATCGCCGGCGGGCCTATCACAATGGCGTGGCACGACATCGTTCAATGATGCGGAGCGGATCGGCCGTGAGCGGCGCGTTGCTCGTCCTGGTGGCGGCGCTGTTTGAGATC
>JAGVLZ010000340.1 GCA_020054055.1 Phycisphaerales bacterium | reverse complement strand
CGTCGGCACCGATCCGCTCGGTCGGCCGCTCGAAGGCGACGCCGTGCATCCCGACCACGCACCCGCGCTCGACTGGTGGCTCGACGGCGATCTCGCGCCGCCCACGACATTCAACGCAGCAATCCTGCACGAACTGCACTGCCATCCCCGCTGGGTGGACAGCCCCGCCGGACGCCGATGGGCACGCCTCGGCGTCAGCGACATGATCGTCGGCGTCGCGCCGATCACCGGGATGACACCGGGCCGCTGCCTCGCGGTCGAGTTCGGCGCGTCGGGCGATTCGCCGCTGACCCCATGCGAAGTCGAAGTCGTTCGCGCGTCCCTTTCGCTCCTCGCCAAGCGGACCCTCCTCGCCTTCGGCCGCGAGCGCTCGACGCCGCTCACACGCCTCACCTCGCGCGAGCAGCAGGTCCTCGACCACCTCGCCCTCGGCAAGAGCGTGAAGGAGATCGCCTCCGACCTCGCCCGCAGCCCGCACACCGTCCACGATCACGTCAAAAGCCTGCACCGCAAGTTGAACGCCTCGAGCCGGGGCGAACTCATCGCTCGCGCTCTGGGCCACCTCGCCTCGACAGGCCGAACCGTGCAGACCCACCAGCCCGCCATCGATCCACCGCCGATCGTCGTGCCGCGCCCGGCGCTCATGTCGGCCTGATCCAACGCAAACGTCCCGCCATCACGAGGCTACACTGCGCGCATGACGACCTCCCCCGAGCGTCTGGCACGCCTCGCGCGGCAGCACATCGAAACCACGCGCCTCCTCGGCGTGGATTTTGTCCCCGTTGCCGTGCGAACTCGCCAACACTCCGACAAGGCCGCCGCCCTCGCCGCCCTCCGCGCCGAGCACGACGCAACCTGCCCCCATTGCACCAACGCGACCGCGCACACCCAGACCGTCTTTGGCGATGGCGACCCAAACGCTGCGCTCATGTTCGTCGGTGAAGCGCCCGGAGCCGAGGAAGATCGTCAGGGGGTCCCCTTCGTCGGCGCGTCCGGGAAGAAACTCAACGAGATGATCAAGGCGATGGGGTTCGACCGCACGACGGTCTACATCGCGAACGTGCTGAAGGCGCGCCCGCCGGACAACGCCACGCCGACGCCGGACGAGGCGGCAAAGTGCGGGCCGTTTTTGGCTCGCCAGATCGACATCATCCAACCCGCTGTCATTGTGACGCTCGGCAAGCCCGCCGTCTCCTACCTGTTGGACACGCGCGAGACGATGACCAACCTGCGGGGTCGCTGGTTCGAGTACCGCGGAATTCCCGTCATGCCGACGTTTCACCCGGCTTTTCTCCTCAGACAGTACACGCCCGAGAACCGCGCCAAGGTGTGGTCGGACCTCAAGGCCGCCGTGGAACGCCTGCAATCGCTTGGCCGAATGCCGCCACAACAGGGGAAGTTTTCCTGAGGCCCGCTACAGCCGTCATGCGGGCGGCGGGAACCGGCGCAAAATTCGCGGAAAGTCCGCAACCCCCGGGCGATCTGGTCGTATTGTTGGTTGGAGGACGCACAAGACTCCACGCACGGATCGGTTTTCCACTGACCCCCACGAGGCCCGGTGCATCAGTTCTGCTGATCGCCGGGCTTTTTTTCCCCGCCTCACTTCTCGAGCGATGAGAAGTCGAGTTCCGTCTCGGCGGGGATCGCCGTCACCGCGACCGCGCGATACGCCACCATCTTTTTCGATTGCGCGTCGAAATCGACCTCGAAGGTGAGTTCGATCTTCTCGCCGACTTTCAGGGCATCGATCGAGAGACCATCCGCGACCGGGAAGGGCATCGTCATCGTGTCCATCCCGAGTTCGCCTCCCTCGCCCACGAAATGCGGGATGGCCTCGTGGCGGACCATGAACTCGCTTGCAGGATTGTCAGCGATGGGAAGCATCGCCACCTGGCCGCGGACGGTGTAGCGGTCCTTGCGGATGCTCGGCTGCTCGACGGCCGGCTTGGATTCACTTTCTTTGCACGCGGGCAGCACGAAGGCCCCCGCGAGGATCGCCGCGAGCAGAGGTGCCGCGAACGATGAGCGGGCGCGGATCAGGCGGCCTCGACCTTCAGGTACTTCTCGACGCAGGCGAAGTCCTTCTCCACATGGGGCATCCAGCGCATCGTCCAGGTGGCCCCCTTGACCGCCTGCACCTGCTGGGCCGACTTCTCCCGGCACTCCCACGGCCGCTTGCCGCGGCTCACGATCACCAGCGTGCGGACGCGGTGCTCCTGGGCCGACTTCAGTTTCCGCTTCACGGCGGGGTCGAAGCGCATGAGGCGCATGACCGTCGAGTAGTCGTCGTCGACGCGGATGTCTTTGGTGACGGTGCAGCGGATGGACTGCCCGGGCTTCATGGCATTGAGCATGACGGATACCTTTCGGATCGGTGAGACACCCACCGGCCGGGCCGGGGGGGTCCGGAGGGAGGGGTGGAAAGGGTAGCAGAGTCGGCGGTGAACGTCCAGTGTGGTAGGGGTCTGCGCGGGATGGGGTGTCGTCGTCAACGGATGCCGTGGTTTGCGTGGCACGGGCTTTCAGCCCGTATTCGGTCCGGTCACCGGATCAAGAGCCCTTGTTGACGCAAGGTTTTTTTTCCGCGCTCGCGGGGGATGTCGGGCCGCGATCCCTGCCCGATGCCCTAGGGTTCTCCTCATACTCGGAATATACCCCGGGCTCCGAAGTTTGGCAAGTATGTGAAAAGATAAAGGCCGGTTGACAATGGTCGAGTCTTGGGGTATCGTACTCGAACAAGGAGCCCTCCATGTCTGATACCCAAACAGAAGGCAAGGAATCGGTCGCTGGGCGCGGGCTACGCAGCCCCGGCTACCCGGCCTGTACGCTCAAGGTGGCGATCGAGAAGGCGCGCACGCTCAAGGACTATCAGCCCGCTCGAAAGCCCATCCCCATCGACTCTGCGCTGAAGGCGCTCGGCTACAGCGTCGGGAGCGGGGCGGGGATGCAGATGATTGCTTCACTCAAAAAGTTCGGGCTTGTTGAGGATGCTGGCAGCCTAGACCAACGCACCGTTCGTGTCAGCGACCTTGCTTGGAAGATCATCGGCGACGTTCGGCCCCAAAGCCCCGACCGCGACAAGGCGACTGCGGAAGCCGCCCTCAGTCCAAAGATTCACGCCGAAATCCGCGAACGGTGGCCGCATGGCTTGCCTGATGACGCCACGATCGGTCACTGGTTGACGATGGAGAAAGCGTTCAACGAAAAGTCGGTGGCGGGGTTCCTAAAGGATCTCCGACAGACTTTCGAGTACGCCAAACTTGACTTGGAACCGTTTAGCGGTAAGGATGGCGGTGAAGAAGCGCCTTCTCCCCCCAAGGTCGGAGACTTCGTGCAGTGGGCTTCTCAGGGAACGGCGCAGTTCGCGTCCCCTCGGAAGGTCCTTGGGTTGAGCGAAGACGGTGAATTCGCTTTCGTTGAAGGCACAGAAACGGGTTTGCCTGTGAGCCAACTAACGGTCGAAAAGGCTGCTGAACCAGCGCGGAAAGATGCACCGCCTGCCCCACCGCGCAATCCGTTTGTCCGCGACGAGACGCCACATGAAGGAATCACGCAGGCGACCTTCCCGCTTCAAGAGGGCATGGCTACTCTGCGATGGCCCGAAAACCTCAGTGCTTCCAGTTTCGAGGACTTCGAGGGCTGGATTCAGTTGGTGCTGCGTAAGGCCAAGCGATCCATCTCTTACGAAGCGCCACCCGAGTAGCCGTATGCGGTAGGCTTTGGCGCGGAAGATTGTTGACCGGCCAAATCGTCTGGCTAGCGCATAAAGAAACCCCGGACCCTGCACCACCGCTAGGATGGGAGAAGGGCTGCCGAGGTGTACGAACACATTATCGGATAGATGTACCCCAAATGCAAGCCGAATACTGGAAAAAACTCGAAAAGTGCCTTTCCAGTGAACGCCTGCAGGTTTATGGGCAAGATGGAGTGGATCATCGAGAAATTGCGGCCCGATACCTCTGGAATATTGCCGTATCCGAGTCCTTGTACGCCCCTCTCCACCTTCTTGAAGTTGGCCTCAGGAATGCTATTGACCAAGCAATGGTCGCCGAAACGGGGTCTCAGACATGGTACGACAATGTGGCACTGACGCCCTGGGGTCTCAGAGAGGTCGGCAAGGCAAAGGCCAACATTGCCAACGCTGATCGCCCGGTTACTCCGGGGCGCGTCATTGCAGAACTCCAATTCGGATTCTGGACTGCCATGTTCGAGAGCCACTTCGAGCAACCCAACGCCCGCTTTCTTCCCAAGGGCATCAAGGCGACCTTCCCGCACATGCCAAAATCGCTTCACCGCCGCAAGACGATCAAGGGCGACCTCGACAAGATTCGCAAACTTCGTAATCGCATTTTCCATCACGAGCGGATAATCCACTGGAAGGACTTGACCCAGCAGCATGGACTCATTCTCGATTTCCTTGGGTGGCTAAATCACGACTTGGCTGAGATGGCGAAGATTATCGAGACCTTTCCCAAGATATACGCCAGCGGTACTCAGCCATTCCTCGACCGGCTTGACGGTCACATCGCGGCAATGGCTGGGCCGTCCGTGGCCCCTGCGCAAATATCGACCCCCGACGCACCGAAGAACGATCCACCGGCATCCGCCGTATTGACAGCACCGCAAAAATAACTGGCACAGATACTGGCAGAACAGAGCAAACTTTTGCGCTACTTCCGCTCGGGTGAGACTTGGCCCGCTCAACTCTGCTGCACCAAAGGGCTAACCACCAAACTTTTTCGCTACCCTTTCCCCACCAATCACTTGCGCCAAATCCCCCCGCGCGCATGTCCAACTCTGTGCGCACAAGCGCGGCCCCGCGCCCCTCTATAGCGGCGCGCCCATTCTTCGCGCCCGCCGCGCTACCTCTTCAAGGCGGAAAACTCGCTCACCGGGCCGCACGCGGCCGGATCCCATCTTCACCAATGGGAACCGGGCACACGGGGTGATCGCAAGCCGATCGCGCCCGCACGCCGCGGGTCCGCGCGGGGGTACCGGCTATCGTTGCTCCCTGTGAAACAGCCGCTCCACCACATCTTCGACCACACCCCCGACTCGCTGCGCGAGTGGGTTGTTGCGCGCGGGTGGCCGAAGTTCCGGGCCGAGCAGGTGCTGGAGTGGGTGTACCGCAAGGGGGTGGGCGAACCGGAGCGGATGACGAACCTGAAGCCGGCGGAGCGGGAAACGCTGGCGCGGGAGATGACGTTTCTTTCCGGCGAGACGGTGGCGCATCAGAAGGCGTCGGATGGGACACAGAAGTTGTTGATCGAGTGGGGAGAGAAGAGAGCAGAGGAGAAGGGGGATGTTGGGCTTCATGTCTTGGAACAGGGTCCCTCGCTGGCGCTCCGGGGGGGGGCTTCGAAGGAGTTGCAGACCGAGTGCGTGATGATCCCCGCGGACTACGACGAGGATCGCGATGAAGGCCGCGGGGACTTCGCGCGGAAGACGGCGTGCATCTCGTCGCAGGTGGGGTGCCCGGTGGGGTGCGCGTTCTGTGCTTCCGGGCTTGGGGGGCTGGATGGGAACCTCTCGGCGGGGCGCATCGTGGAGCAGGTGTGGCGGCTGGCGCGGATGCCGGGGGTGGAGCGGATCACGAACGTGGTCTTCATGGGGATGGGCGAGCCGCTGAGCAACTTTGCGAATGTGGTGAAGGCGATCCGCACGATGGCGGCTCCATGGGGGCTTGGGATCAGCGCACGGAAGATCACGATCAGCACCGTGGGGTTGCCCAAGGCGATCGAGCGCCTGGCGGAGGAGTTGGAGTTGCCCGTGACGCTCGCGCTCTCGCTGCACGCGCCGAACGATGAGTTGAGAAGGACGCTCATCCCGTGGGCCGAGTACACGACGATCGATGCGCTCTTTGACGCGTGCGATCAGTGGTTCAAGAAGACGGGGCGCGAGATCACGCTGGAGTACACGCTGCTCGGCGGCGTGAACGATCGGCCCGAGCACGCCGAGGAGTTGTCGGTGATCGCCAAACGCCTGCGGGCGAACGTGAACATCATCCGCTACAACGAGGTGAAGGGGATGCCCTTCCAGCGTCCCGGCACGGAGAATGTGCGGCGGTTCCAGGAGATCCTCCGCGAGGCGCGGGTGAACGCGCACATCCGCGCCAGTCGCGGCAGGGATATCGCGGCGGCGTGCGGGCAGTTGAGGCATGAGAAGGCGGGGGCGTGACGGGGCCAGCGAGAATCGAAACAATGGTTCCGATGCCGGAGTGGATGCCCGAGAACTTTCGACCGTTTTCACTGCTTCACGCGATCGTGGTGGCGGTGTTCATTGCTGCGACGGTCGCTTTCTGCTGGGTGGGGCGCGGGCGGCCGCGGGTGCGCATGACGCTCGGGGTGATCGGGAGCGTTGTCTTCGCGGCGCATCAGGTGTTCTGGCTGCTCCCCGCGAACTTCACCTGGTCGCGGAGCCTGCCGCTGCATGTGTGCGATCTGGCGGGGATCGTGGCGCCGATTGCGCTGCTGTCCGGGGGGCGGTGGGCGAGATCGCTGCTGTACTTCTGGGGGCTCTGCCTGTCCTCGCAGGGATTCATCACGCCGGTGCTGACGGAGGGGCCGGGGACGGTGATCTTCTGGTTCTTCTTCGGCTCGCACGCGGTGATCGTCGGGTCGGCGGTGTACGACATCGTGGCGGGCGGTTTCAGGCCGACGTGGCGCGATTACTGGAGCGCGGTGGCGATCACGCTGATCTACCTCATTGCGATGTTCGTGCTGGATTTTATCACTGGGTGGAACTACGGGTATGTCGGCGACGCGCGAACCTCGCAGCCGACGGCGTTGGATTGGCTCGGGCCGTGGCCGTGGCGCGTGCTCGTGATGGTGATGGTCGGCGCGGCGGGGTTCGCGGTGGCGATGGGGCCGTGGGAGATTCTTGGGAAGTGGAGGAGGAAGGCAAAGGAAGAGTAGAAAAGACCGGATGGCACGGGTTGCAAACCCGTGCCACGAGAGGGGATAGAGAGAGTAGAGTCGGGGGATGGAGATTGACCCCGCCTCGCTCGAGCTCCCGGATCGGTACAAGTTGCTCATCGGGGCGATCGTGCCGCGGCCGATCGCGTGGGTATCGACGGTTTCGCCGGATGGGCGGGCGAATCTCGCGCCGTTCTCGTTCTTCAATGGCGTGTCCAGCAACCCGCTCTCGCTGCTCTTCTGCCCGGCGAACAAGTCGGACGGGAGCGACAAGGACACGCTGCGGAACCTCGAGGCGACGCGCGAGTTCGTCGTCAACGTTGTCTCACGCGCGCACGAGCGCCAGATGGCGGCGTGCGCGGAGGAACTGCCCTACGGCGAGAGCGAATGGAACCTCGCGCGGCTCGCATCGGAGCCGAGCGCGAAGGTCAAGCCGCCGCGGGTGAAGGATGGTCCCTTCGCGTTCGAGTGCGAGTTGGACCGGATCATCCGGCTGAACCCCGGCGCGCCTTCGGGGGGGAACATCGTGATCGGGCGCGTTGTGTGGATCCACGCGGCGGAGGGATTGGTGAATGCGGCGCACCATGTGGATGCGGCGAGGCTGGATGCGGTGGGGCGCATGGCGGGGCTGACATACTGCTCGACGCGGGATCGGTTTGAGATTCCGTGGGGGAGGAAGGCGCTGGAGGGGTGAGGTACTCGTGCCAGCCAGAATCAGCGGCATCGCTCGGTGGTTTGTTGTTCCGGATAGGAGAAATGCCACCAGCCAGTAACATGAAGCCGTGGAGGTACCGTAATGAGGCGGATAGACGGACGAAATCGAAAACACGAGAAGTACGTCCTTGAGGTTCGCGGTCCGTTCGACATCGCGTTTGAGGGCAAGGCCGCGAAACGAATCCCGAAAGAAGCGGTCGAAGCATTCTGGAAGTACCCCGAAGCAAAAGAGCTCGCCAACAAGCACGGCTGCTACATCTTCGCCCTTCGAGCAGCGAAGGGCTTCATGCCTTGGTATGTCGGGAAGGCCTGCCGGCCGCTCGTTGACGAGGCGTTCACCGCCGACAAACTCGAAAAGTACAACGCCCTCCTTTGGAAAGGCCGCAAGGGCACACCGGTGATGTTCTTTGTCGTTGCTGAACAGGTGGGAAAGCGCAAACTCCCGTGGCAAACCGTGGAGGACCTGGAGCAAACGCTTATTCAGGCCGCTGTGTACCGGAACCCGGATGTCGTGAACATCGCAAACACAATGAATCTCCCGGAATGGAACATCCGGGGTGTGCTGCGCTCCGGTCGCGGACGTCCGACGGGGCTCGAATCACAGTTCAAGACAATGATGCGCTTGTAATCTTGTGCTCCCGCTTCCTGTTCTAAACAGTCGGTGTCGCCCGCCTCGAGATGCAGGTAATCGGGGCTTCCGGTGCTGTGACTTGCCTTGACTGGTCGTCGATCGATCAATATTCGAATCAATCACTTTGCGAATGCGATAACCAAGCCAATAACTACTGCGATCAAGATGAAGACTACCAAACAACCCGCAGCGGCAGAACCGTCCGAGCGCTTTTTATTACATGCTTCGCAAATCCAGACCTGACGCTTACGGTAGTAGCGACGCCCCAAGTTGATTCGGCCAGATTTCTGCCGAGCCGGATTGAAGGAGAACGACACTCCTGATCGCCCCGACTCTACCTCTTGGACCTCGGTGATCATTTCAGTTACGGGAAAACGGTGGTGGCAAGAGGCGCATTCCTTGGTGGCCGGTTTTCCCATTTGTGAAATCTCCCCGACGAATACTCTCATTTGATCCGAATGCGTTGTGCTATCTCGACGCCGAGTCGAAGCAAGTGCGAACGTCATCCTGTGGGTGCTGGGTGTCGTGACACCCGACAGGTTGCGCCGTGTTACCGACTTTGCCAATGGTCACGCCAATCAGCCTACCGTCGCCTCCATATTGTCACAACCGCAGGGTAGCATTGTTGCTTTGAACAGTCGGCGTGCTTTTGGCACCACAGAACGTTCATTGCCGCCCTTGGTGGCAAGAGTCATGGGCTGCACTGTTTGGTTCAACAAGTACGCATCAGCAGTTCTTCGACAGCGCATCCTTCATCAGTTCCGCCGGGACTTCAATCGGGTACTTCCCGCTGTAGCACGCGGTGCAGTAGTTTTCGCGCGGCGTGGCGGCGGTCTGCACCACGTCGAGCATCCCTTCGAGCGTCAGATAGTGCAGCGAGTCGACGCCGAGCATCTTGCGCACTTGCTCGACCTCGCGCCCCGCGGCGATGAGTTGCGTTGGCTCCGCGAAGTCCACGCCGAAGAAGCATGGGTGTCGGATCGGCGGACAGGAGATGCGGAGGTGGATCTCTTTCGCGCCGGCGGTGCGCAACTGGTCCATCTTGGCGCGGGTGGTCGTGCCGCGGACGATGGAATCATCGACGACGATCACGCGGTTGCCGCGGACGACATCCTCGACGATGTTCAGTTTCAGGCGTACGGCGAGGACGCGTTCCTCGGTCGATGGCTTGATGAAGGTGCGTCCGACGTAGCGGTTGGGGATGATGCCCTCGCGGTAGGGGACGCCGCTGGCGCGGGCGTAGCCGGTGGCGGCGGAGCGG
>JAGVLZ010000185.1 GCA_020054055.1 Phycisphaerales bacterium | reverse complement strand
GCGCTGGTGGGCGCCGCCGAAGAAGATCACGATGTCATCGCCCTCGCGTACCGCACTTTTGGGCTTCATGCGAGCGACGGTGATGCCGCGCGACGCTCGGATCGCGGAGGATTCCGGGCCATCCCCGGCGCGGTTGCATTCGTCGTCGAATCAAGCGAATCAGCGATCGCTCGCGCCGCGACCCCCTATGCACGCATCGGGACGCACGCATCGGCGTGTATGGGCATCAGAGGTGTCGTGCGTGCGGTTGAGTCGGTCCTGAGGCGGGTCGGCGTACCGACCCGCGTGCTCGGGTCAGGATGCGGCACATGGATCGATCGCGCGGAACGACTTGGCACGCGTCGCGCCGGTGTGTCCGCGCCCATCGCCTCGGCGTGCGGAAACGATGAAGAGCTGTTTTCCGTGACCCCGCTCATCGGGATCGCGAAAGCAGTGACGGCGTCGATCGAGGGCAACGCTTCACCGGCCCCACCCCGCAACGGCACGAATCGACTCACAGCGCTATGCACGGATTGGACGGGAGCGACGACCGCGGTCGGCATCGAACGAATGACCGGACGTGCCGGAGCGACGGCCTCTCCGCTTCTGGATCGGCCGCGCCCATGAAGCATGACTTCGATGTGGTGATCGTGGGGGGCGGACCGGCGGGCTCGACCGCGGCCATCGTGCTCGCGCGACGCGGGTTCAGCGTCTGCGTGCTCGAGAAGGACCGGCACCCAAGATTCCACATCGGCGAATCAATCCTTCCTCGGGCAATGCCCCTGATTCGAGAACTCGGACTCGAGGAGGCGCTCCGCGGGCTGCCGCACGTCCCGAAGTACGGGGCCGAGTTTGGATTTGGCGACGATCGGCGCACGCAGCGATTCTCATTCACCAATGGGCTGCTTCCCGGCTGCGCGGTGTTCAACATCGAGCGGTCGCGATTTGATGCAATGCTCCTCGACCGGGCGCGAGCCGCGGGAGCCGAGGTGCGCGAGCAATCGACCGTCAAGGCGATCCGAACGCTCCGTGAGGGAGCGGTGGAGGCGGAAACTTCCGACACGGTGATTCGGGGCAGATTGCTGATTGATGCCTCGGGCCAGGCGACCATCGTCGGACGGGCGCTCGGCGTGCGCCGGAACTTCGAGGACCCTGCACTCCAGAAGGTCGCCTATTTCCAGCATTTCGATGGGGTCGAGCACCTGCCGGGCGATGAGCGCGGACACCCCGGGATCTTCATGAGCGAGGAGGGCTGGTTCTGGCTGATCGCCCTGGACGAACGCAAGACGAGCGTTGGCTTTGTGACGCGTCCCGATTTCGTGCGCGCGCTCGGCGTTGCTCCCAATCGTTTGCTGGCATGGGCGGTGGCGCGATGCCCCATCGTCCGCGAGCGGATGCGTCACGCCTCCGGCAGCGCCGAGAACGATGTGCTGTCCGACTTCAGCTACCGCTGCAGCCCCTTCGCGGGGCCGGGGTATTTCATGGTTGGTGACGCCGCGTGCTTCCTCGACCCGATCTTCTCGACCGGGGTAACGCTCGCCATGATGAGCGCCGTCGAAGCGGCGGGCCTTGGATCGCGGATCCTTCGAGGCGAGACCCGCCCGCGCGAGGCTCAGCGTCGGTACTGCCGCTATGTGGAGCGGGCGACCTCACCATTCTGGAGGTTGATCCGTGGCTTCTATCGCCATGAGTTCCGCGAACTGTTCGTCAACGGCAGGGGGCCGCTGCGCATGCAGGAGGCGATCATCTCCCTGCTCGCCGGGCAGGTGTTTCCAAGGCCGTTGTGGTCGCTCCGCTGGCGGCACCGACTCTTCGATCTCTGCGTTGCGATCCAGCGACACGCCGCATTGGCACCGCATCGAGCCCGGTTCCAACTCGCGAAGGAAGCGCCAATCGAGACGCCATGGGAGCCGCAGACCCCCTCACTCGCGTCGGGTGCAACCGATCACCCGCCAAACGGCGAATCGCACGTCACGGCTGCGCGGGGGGGCGCGGAATGAGCCGCGGGCGAAGGAGAAACGTCGCCATCAGATAGGCCGCCGAGGCGAGAACCGACCCAGCGACGACGCTCCCCACGATCCATTCCATGGCAAAGGAGCTCATCACCGACATCGGACTTGCCTCAAGCAGAGCCCGCTCGGCCGGACCGTGAGCCTCCCCTGACAAGACCAGATGCCCCACAAAGATCGAGACCGCGGCGAAGACAAAGCCGATCGGCGGCGTCGACAGGCTCGAAACTCCGACGACCACCAACGGGTGAAGCCGAAATCTCTGCGAGAGCCAAAGGCAACACAACGTCTTCACGCCATAGAGGGGCAGCGTGGCCATCATGACGCCCACGCCGAACGAAGCGGCCAGACGATTGCGGGCGGATTGTTCACCGAGAGCCATCGCCCGCAGCCGTCGCAGTCCGAACCACCACGCAAGCCGCCTTGGTATTGACCCCACGACCGGCTCTTCCGCTGAGGCGCTGGTTCGCGATGGTCCGGGGAGCAGCGCGCGGGCGATCAGTCGGGCGTGCATCAACGCTGCGTCGAACGAATCACGTCCAACCCGAAAGTGAGTGGTCCGACCTCCGGGGACGCCGTAGATGCACCGGATCGGGACTTCAATCACCGCTCGTCCTTCCCATCCCGCGAGCGTCAGCACCTCGGTCTCAAACCCATACCGACCCGAGCGAGCCCGGATCGCTGCCATCCCGTTCAGCGGGTAGGCGCGCATGCCCGATTGGCTGTCGGTGATGCGCACTCCACTCTCTATCCAGACAAGCATGTTCGAGATCGCTCGGCCGACGCGGCTGAGCAGCGGCCCCTTC
>JAGVLZ010000338.1 GCA_020054055.1 Phycisphaerales bacterium | reverse complement strand
TGGGCGAGAACCGAATCATCGCACGCCACGGCCTCCGCCGCATCAAATCCACCAATCTCATCGGCCTGAAAGCGCTGATCGAAGCCTCCGACCTCGCCGGCGAGAACGTCACCGCGGAGAAGGTCGGCTTTATCCTCGGGCCAAGACTCAATGCCTGCGGCCGGATGGGCCACGCGAAGGACGCGGTCGAAATGCTGACCGTCGCGGGACCCGAGCGGACGATGGAGATCGCGAAAAGTCTCTCGCAGTTGAACGATGAGCGCCGCAGGACCGAGCGCAAGATCTTCGATCAGGCGTGCGAGGCGGCGGAGAATGCGGGGATGACGCGCGACGATCGGCGTGCGATCGTGCTCGCGGCGGACGAATGGCACGCGGGCGTCGTCGGCATCGTCTGCTCGCGGCTCGTCGAGCGGTTCCAGAGGCCGACGATCCTGATGCAGCGGCACAACGGCGAGTGCCACGGCTCGGGGCGGAGCATCGACGGGTTCAACCTGCACGACGGCCTCGCGGCGTGCGCGGGGATGCTGGTGAAGTTCGGCGGGCACGAGATGGCCGCGGGGCTGACGATGGAATCGACGCGCCTCGACGAGTTCGCGGAGGCGTTCACTCGGCACGCGAACGAGCGCATCGGCGTGGAGCAGTTGGTCCCTTCGCTGCGCGTCGATTGCGAGGCGCGACTGGAGGAGGTCACTCCGGGGGCGGCGGAGCAGATCGAGGAGATGGGCCCATTTGGCCGCGGGAATCCCACGGCGAGCGTGGTGCTGCGGAACGTCGAGATCCCGCGCGCCCCGGAGACGATGGGGGCGAGGGGGGACCACCTGCGGTTCTTCATCCGCGACGGCAAGCGCGAGATGCGCATCGTCGCGTTCGGCTGGGGTGAGCGCGGGCGGGAGTTGCGCAGCGGGATGCGCGTGGACGTGGTGATCGAGCCGAAGATCAACCGGTGGAACGGCACATCGCGCGTCGAGGCGGAACTGCGGGACGTGCGGGCGGTCTGAAGAGAAGGCATCCACCGCACAGGCGCAGAGAGCGCGGAGGAAGACAGGATTAGGTGATTGGGTGGCGGAGTGATTGGTCATACGGTGATGAGATCGTTTAGTTTCACCCAATCACGCCATCACACCATCACCCAATCATCCCATCAAGTTTTTCTCTGCGTCCTCCGCGCCTCTGCGGTAAATGTCTCTTCTTCACTCGGCGGAGAACACGGTCTCGCCCGCGACGACCGTCCGCAGCACGCGCGTGCCCGGGATGTCTTTCCCGCCGCAGTTCATGATGTCGCGGTCGATGACGATGAAGTCGGCCTGCATGCGGGGGGCGAGTCGGCCGATGGAGTCTTCCATGAACGCGGCGTAGGCCGCGCTGCATGTGAACATGCGCAGCGCTTCCTCGCGCGTCACACGCTCCTCTTTGTGCCAGCCGTCTTCCGGCTTACCGTCGAGGTTCTTGCGGGTCACGGCGGCGTAGAGGCCGAGGAAGGGGTTGTGCGATTCGACGGGGAAGTCGCTGCCCCCCGCGATGATCGCGCCGGAGCGCAGGAGCGAGGCCCAGGCGTACGCGCCGTTGGCACGCTCGGGGCCGACGCGGACATCGACCCAGCGCATGTCGGAGGTGCAGTGGGTGGGCTGCATGGAGGCGATCACACCGAGGGAGGCGAAGCGCGGGATGTCCGACGGGCTGAGGAGTTGGGCGTGCTCGATGCGGAAGCGGCGATCAGGATGGGCTTGAGGGCCTGAGGACGTGGGGGCTTGAGACAAGGCTCGCTCGAAGGCGTCGAGAACCTCGCGATTGCCGCGATCGCCTATCGCGTGGACGCAGACCTGATATCCCTTTTCGAGGCCGTGCTTGGCGAGGTCTTCGATGAACGCCGGCTCCGAGACCGACAACCCCGTGTACGGCTTCCCCGCGTCGTCAACGGGTCGATCCGCGTATGGCTCCAGCATCCACGCACCGCGCGAGCCCATCGCGCCGTCCATGTACGCCTTGGCGGCGCGGACGGTCAGACGATCGCCCAGGTACACGCCCTGCTCCTCGAAGTAGCGCATCGCGTAGAAGGACGAAACGAGCGCGTACACGCGGAGTTTCAGCCTGCCATCCGCCTCCAGCTGCTTGTAGACCGCGACCTCCTGCGGCGACAGGCCCATGTCATGCACACTCGTCAGCCCGACAGAAAAACACATCTCCTGCGCCTTCAGCAGCATGTCGGCGGTGGTGGCCGATTCATCGGGGAGTGCCTTGTCGAGCAGGCCCATCGCGTTGTCGATGAGGACGCCGGTGGGCTCCCCAGCGTTGTCCTTGATGACCTCGCCGCCCGCGGGCGATCCAGTGTTGCCCGAGATTCTGGCGAGTTTCATCGCCTCCGCATTGGCGATCCCGGCGTGGCCATCGACTCGCCGGAGCCAGACGGGGTTGTTGGGTGAGATTGAAGAGAGCGAAGCGTGCGTCGGCAGGACCTTCTCCGGCCAGGATTCATGGTCCCAGCGCCCGCCGAGGACCCATTCGCCGGGCTTCGCGCGGGCGACCTGCTCCTTCACCGCGCCGACGACATCGGAGAACGACCGCGCGGCGGAGAGGTCGAGCCGCCCCATGCCGAACGCGCCGAGGCCTTGCAGGTGGCCGTGGGCGTCGATGAGTCCCGGCAGGAGTGTGTTGCCTTTGAGGTCGATACGTTTGGCCTTCGGGTCGGCACGTTGCTCAAGTGCTTCGAGCGGGCCGAGGGAGTCGATCTTGCCATCGCGGACGAGCATGGATTCGGCGCGAGGCTGCGCGGCGTCCATCGTGTGGATGTTGGCGTTGAAGTAGAGGGTGTCCGCGGCGTGGGTGGGTGCGGCGCAGAGGCAGAGCACGAGGAGGATGATGTGGCGCATCGCACCACCGTATCACGCGGGGGGTCGCGTTTGTCAGCAACGGAGCGCAAGCGCTTCGCTCGCCCGTTCCAAGGGCGAGGGGAAGGACGAAGTGATCGGGTTCCGGCGGTGGCACCGCAGGCAACCATCGCGAGCCCATTTCAGGGGCGGGGCGCCGCAATGACATGAGGACAGGTCAGTGACACGACGAGGGGTCGGCCGAGAATGGGGCCGTAGAGGCGTGCTCCGTCGCGAAGCGCAGGAGCATCCCTTCCTGCTGAGGCTCGATGCGGTCGAAGGCGAGGCCGATGACGTGGTGCCGGTCGGCGTCGGGGTGCGACCAGATGCAGCGCGCCTCGATCGTCACGCTGTGCGGCCCGTCGGTCAGCGTGAGATTCTTGATCTGCCCCTCGTGCCAGGGCTTCTCCGCGAGGACTCGCATGCCGCGCGTGGAGAGGTCGATCACCCCCCCCGCATCGCAGACGAGGTGCGAGATCGGGGTGCGCTCGCTGCGCCGCCGTTCTGTCTGCGCGGGTTCGTGGCGTCGCGGGTGGAGAACGGTAGTGGACGAGTTCCTCGGAAGCATGGTGGTGAGGTATCGACGAGGGCGCGGCGAAGATGCATGACGGGTTCGCCCATGATCGGCGGGGGATGCCGCCTCCGACGGGTGGGGCGACGGGCGAAGTTCAGCGGGGGGTTATCACCACCGCACGCGGCCGCCTTTTCTCGGCGGTGCTGGTTCGGGGGAGTCGCGGGGTGAATAATGTGGAGGTCGAAGCGATTGGCCACAGGAGACTTTGTATGCCGAACGTCGCACCATTCCGCGCACTGCAATTCTTCGCGCTCATATTCGGGCTGATGGTCCTCGCATGGGCCACGATGGGGGGTGCCAAGGGCGGGCAGGCCCCGATGCCCAGGATGTTCGAGGAGGGGCTGACCTACGAGCAGGCCGCCGAGCGATCGATGAAGGAGGGCAAGCCGATCTTCGCGGTCTTCAGCGCGACCTGGTGCCGTCCTTGTCAGCAGTTCAAGCGGGGGGCGCTCTCGGACCCGCGCGTCGAGAAAACGGTGAAGGAGGGGTTCATCCCGGCCTATGTGGATATCGACGAGCAGAGATCGGCGGCGAAGAAGTTCAAGGTCTCGGGAGTGCCGGCGATGGCGGTGATCAAGGGGGGCGAGCGCATCCGCGGGGCGATCGGGATGCTTGACGCGGAGGTGGTTTTGAAGTTCTTGGAGGAGGCGGGGAAGGACGCCGAGAAGAAGCCTGCAAAATGAAAGCCGCGGCGCGGGTGTTCCGCGCCGCGGTGATGGAGTTCATTCCGAGATCAGCGGCGGCGACGCAAAGCAAGAGCGCCGATGCACCCGAGCAGGCCAGCCCCCGGCGTCGGCACGAGTGGTGCAGTTTCGTTGATGTTGCCATTGCCCCGTGCGCCGGGGAAGACAACCTCAAGGTTGTCGCCGACGAACGTTGCGAACACCGTCCCGAGGGGGGTAAGCGTCGGAGTCTGGAACTCGACCGGGAAGAAGACTTCGATCTCCTGAATCATTTGCAGGTCCGCGATGGGCTGTGCGTCAACTGTCCACTCCCACCCGATCCACACCATGCCCGGCGCCGCCGACAGGAACGATTCGGCTTTCGCCGCCGCCTCGGGAGAAATGGACGCCCCGCTCGTGACGATGTTGAAGCCGTCGAGCAGCACCTGCGCCGCGGACTGCGGGTCCTGCGTGGTTCCGATCGGCACCATCATTCCGTGGTACGCCTTGATGGGGGGTGCGGGGGGGGGCGGTGGGGGCGGTTGGGTCGGCTGGGTGGAACTCGGCGGGGTGCTGGTCTTGTTGTTGTTGTTGCTGCTGATGTTGTTGTTGTTCCCGTTGTTGTTTCCGTTGTTGCTCCCCTGTGAGTTGGAGTTGCCGTTGCCGCTGTTTTTGATGTTGCTCTTGAAGTTGGCGAGGGCTGGGGAAGCCGACGCCAAAGCCAACACCACGATCGGGACAATCATCTGACGGCTGAAACTCTGCATGATGAGACTCCTTCCTGTGTTCGGGATGCGGCGGTCAGGCCGCGGATGAAAAACCTGAATCGCCCACGCGGGCGAGACATTGCTGAGTCCTCGGACGACAAAGCGGGATTCTCTGGATCGGAACACCCGCCAGCACCAACCCCAAGGCGAGCGCCAGAACGCCCGGTTCGACAAACGCAATCAAAGTGGCGGCAAGCGGCCTCTCAATCGGGTGAGACAGATCGATGTCGAGCACTCCCGCGCGATCAGCGTGCAGCCGAGTCACTCGCCCCAGCGGGTCCACCGCGAATGTCTCTCCCTTGTTTGCGGGTCGCAGCACGCTCACCCGCAATTCAACGGCCCGGAGCACCGCTGAAGCACGATGGGGCGCTCCGGTCCGAGGGAACCACATGTCGTTGCAGGGATTCACGATGATGTCGGCACCCGCCCGTCGGCTCTCCGCAGCGAGAGTCGGCAGGCCGATCTCCGAGCAGATCAACGGTGCGATCGTCCTTCCGGCGACGCGCCACACCACGGCGTGCGTGCCCCGCGTGAGCCCGCCGGCGATCGGCATCCGCATCCTGACGCCGGGGAGCCAGCCCCACACACCCGGCCGCTCGCCCGCCACAACAAGCCGACGCTTGTCGTAGCGACCGTTGATCGCGCCATCGCTTCCAAGAAGCACAACGCTGTTGAAGAGCCGGTCACCCTTCCCTGCTTGCTCGCGGACAGCGGCTCCAGCAATCACTACGGTGGCAGGCCCGTTCGGGTTTCCCACGCGACTCAATGGCTCGATCGCCGTCTGCTGGTCAAGCACTTCACGGGGGAGGGTTGCCTCGGGGAGTACGGTCACGGTTGGGCGCGATGCTCCCGGCGGACCCGCTGGCCCATCGATCAAGCGTCCGAGTTCGTCCCATGAGGTTGGCGGGTCACCCGAATCCCAGGTCTGAACGAGCCGCGCCCTCGTTTCTGATGCGGGAGTGTGAGCGAGATCGGTCCATTTCCATGCGCTGTACGCAACCAGCGATGCGGCGGCGAGCATTCCCGCGATCGCGAACCGCACGCGCCTACCGAGGTTCTGGTTGACGGCCGCTTCAACGCCGCATCCGACAACTCCCGTCACCGCGATCACCAATCCAGCCGTTCCGGCGATATCGAGCGACTGTATCGTGAACGGCCACGCCGCCAGCGGAACTGCCAGGCTGTTCACGGGGGCGTCAAACCAGCGCTGGACCACTTCGTGGCCCGCCAACGCGGTCCCCATGGTGAGTGGAAGCGGCACTCTTTTGGTCAGCGCAGCGCCGCGCGCCCCCAGGAGCAGGGGCGTCAGCGTCACGGTCCAGACGCACGCGAATAGTCCCCACATGACGAGCCCAGAAAAACCGAGTTCATCCACCGTATCCAGCATCCAGGTATTGACTGCCAGAGCGTGCCCGAATCCTGCGAGCGCCGCCGCGGGCAGCACTCTTCGGAGCGAAAGTCTCAACCGCAGGAGCAGGTACAAAGTCGCGACGGCAAATACAACCAGGAACTCGCCGTGTGGTTGGACGAAAGACGCGTAAATCAAGAGGACATACGACGTCGCCAACAACATGGGCGATCGGGACCAACTGGTAAACGACTTAATGCCGGTCGAAGTTGACCCCACCCACTCCATGTCGTGACTCTTTTCCGATCCTCGCGATCTTGATCCCTGTGCTCGAGGGCGAACAGAATCAATGTAAACGCGCCACGACTGTCCGCAAGACAGTTCGATTGAGATCGGTCATATTCGCCAAGAATCGGGGGGATTCCTTACGAACAGAGCCCTATAAGCCTTGGGCGGACGGCGTGTCTAGGGTGCCACATCGCCGACGCGCGCGATCCACAACTGGCTCGAAGGTCGTTGCTCGTGTTCGAGTTTCGGGCCGCGCTGGCTGGTCCACATCATGGACGCGCCGCTCGGCGAGAAGACCGGCAAGCCGTCGAAGCCGGCGCTGCTGGTGATGCGCCGTTTCTTCAGGTCGGCGGGGAGCACATCGGCGGAGAGCCCGATGGGCGGCTGGATCGCGTAGACCTCGTAGTTCTGGTGTCCCTGTTCGCTGGTCGTGTAGATGAGGAACTCACCAGAGGGATGCCAATAGGGAGCCCAGTTGACGTGTTCGTTGTTCGTGACGGGCTTTTCCTTCTTCACGCCCGTGATCGATCCGTCATCCGCGAAGGCCAGCTCCGCGATGTAGACCTGGAGCAGGTCGTTGCCCTGTCTGTCGGAGCGGAAGCAGATCATCGAGCCATCGGGTGAGAAGAAGGGGCCGCCGTCGTAGCCCTTGGCGACGATGAGCGGGAGGCTCTTCTTCGTGGTGGTGTCAAAGACGAAAAGATCGGGGTCGCTCGTTGTCGGATCGACCTCGGTATGCACGATGTATCGCCCGTTTGGGGAGTAGGCGCACTCGGCGTCGTAGCCGTCGCGTGTCCAGAGCGCCGTCGGCTCGGTCTCGCCCTCGCCGAAGTCGATGTCCTCCGTGAGTTTCGGTTTTCCGCCGTAGAAAATCGGCGGAACGATCATCGAGACGACCTCCATCTCGGCGGGGAACTGCCACGAGTAGGAGGAGGTGCCGCGCTGGTACCCGGCGGGAGTCTTGTCGGCGGGGAGTGTGAGGGTCGAGCCGAAGATGACGCGCCCGCGGTCCTTCGGGTGGAAGAAGCCGCAGGTGTTCGCGGACGACGACGGCGAGAGGAGGATCGGCTCTTCGATGCCCACGATGGCGTCGACCTGCGCATCGTGCTTCAGTTGGGCGACGTACATCGCGTAGATGTTGGGCGGCGTTTCATCGCCTTTGGGCGCGGGGATGGCCTGGAAGATGATCCACTCTGCGTCGGGGGAAAAGTAGGCCTCCCCCGCGCGCGCGAACCGCTCGGGGAAGGTGAGTTGGATGTGGCCGGTGAGCAGCGGGGCTTCGAGGGTGCGCCAGTTGGGAGAGGTTTCCGCGGGCTGGGCGATTGCGGGCGTGATGATGAGCGCGAGTGCGAGCGTGGAGGGGTGCATCATGATTGGGACATGGTAGACGGCGATGGAAAGCCCCGAACCCTACACCGGCCGCATCATCGGGAAGAGGATGACGTCGCGGATGGTCCGCTGGTTCAGCATGACCATCATCATCCGGTCGATGCCGATGCCCAGGCCCCCGGCGGGGGGCATGCCGACTTTCAGCGCGTAGATGAAGTCCTCATCAAAGTTGCGGAAGGTCGATTCTTCCTCGTCGATCCCCGCGAGTTGCTCGCGGAACTTCCCTTCCTGGATGTCGGGGTCGTTCAGTTCCGTGTAGGCGTTGGCCATCTCCATGCCGCCGACGAAGAGCTCGAAGCGCTCCGCGACCGCGGGGTTCGACTTCTTCGGGCGCGTGAGGGGACAGAGGGGGGTGGGGTAGTCGAGGACGAAGGTGGGGCGCGAGGGGTCGATGGTCTCTTCGGCGATGTCGAAGAGTTCGTTGACGATGAGGATGGGGTCGAGTGGTGTGCCGGTTTTCGAGGCGACGGGGAGGCCGCGACGCTTGGCTTCCTGCGCGACGCGCGCCGAGTCGGTGATGGGAAAGCCCAGCGCGCGCTCGAAGAGTTCGGAGTAGGTGACGCGGAGAAAGGGCTGTCCGTAGTCGATGGACAAGTCGCCGAAGGGGATTTTGAGCCCCGCGCGACCATCCGCCCCTTCAGTCGAAGACTCCTTCAGAGGCGGCTTCTGGGAGGCCACTTCCCGTGCGCACTCGCGGAAGAGCGATTCCGTCAGTTCCATCATCGTGCTGTAGTCGCCGAAGGCCTCGTACAACTCGACCATCGAGAACTCGGGGTTGTGGCTTTTGTCCATCCCCTCGTTGCGGAAGTTGCGCGACCACTCGAAGACGCGGGGCATGCCCCCCACCAGCAATCGCTTGAGGAACAACTCCGGCGCGATGCGCATGAAGAGGTCGATGCCCAGCGCGTTGAGGTGCGTCTCGAAGGGCTTGGCCGCGGCCCCGCCCGCCTGCGTCTGGAGTGTCGGCGTCTCGACCTCGATGAAGCCGCGCTTTTCAAGGAAGCGCCGGATCAATGACGCGAGACGCGAGCGCAGCATGAACGCGGCCATCGTCTCTGGATTCGCGTATAGATCGACGTACCGCCGCCGATAGCGGGTCTCGACATCGCTCAGCCCCTTCCACTTCTCGGGGGGCGGCGCGAGGCTCTTGCAGGCCATTTCCAACCTCGAAGCCCAGATCGTGACCTCTCCGGCCTTGGTCTTCATGATCGGTCCGGAGACGATGATGAGGTCGCCGAGGTCGAGGGCCTTCGCGAGCTCGAAGCCGGGAGCCGCCACGTCGGCGAGGCTGACGGCGATCTGAAGATCCAGAACCGGCGCGCAAGAGGAAAAATCCGGTGGCGCGCCCGATCCGGAGGCAGCGCCGTGGCCAAATCCTCTGCCGAGTTCATCACCACCACTCGTTGGGTCTGGCCTTGGTCCGCTCGTCCAATCTCTGATCTGCATCCAGATCAACTTCCCGCCGTCGCGCTTCAGCACGATCCGCCCCGCGGCCTTCACCACCGGCCGCCGATCGACATACTCCTCGGGCGGCGTCTTCCCCGCCGCCTGGTGCGCGGCGTTCGCCTCCTCATCGTATTTCGAGCGCGCTTCGGCAATGGTCCGCAACCCCGTCGTCCGCCCGCCGTAGGGATCAAGCCCGAGCGCGGCGATGGCGTCGCGGTTCGCGCGCCGTTGAGCCTCCAGCCGGTGAACGGACTGCTCGGGCGATTCATCGGGCGGGGGCGCATTCATCTGCATGGCCGCCATAGTAGGAAAAGACTCACCACAGAGGCACAGAGACACAGAGAAGAAATGGAATAGCGCTCGAACCGGGTTCGCTGAAAACGAGCGCCGTCATCCCGGATCCCCGCCGTCCAATCTGTTCCCCACCTCTTCAGCCTCTTCACCGTGCCCTCCGTGCCTTGTATGTTCCCAAATCAGATGAAATCGTGTTCGATAGACGGCGGTCGGCGCCAGATCGTTTGTGCCTGGGCGGTCGCACGCCGTCACGGAGCAGGATCGGCGTCGGCCTCGCCCCCTTCGACCGCGAGTCGGGCGCGTGGAAGGGCAAACGCTCCTGCTTCGGCGGCCGCGCCCGCGTCCGCAGCACCCT
>JAGVLZ010000143.1 GCA_020054055.1 Phycisphaerales bacterium | reverse complement strand
GAAGGCCGATGGAACGCCATCCTGGGGCTGGAAGTGAGTTTGGATTCGTTACGCATCAGCATGGAATCACTTCGAGGGGAAATGGACGCCGCGTCGCGGAGAATGCTGACCTCGGAAGAGAAATTGCACGCCCTGAACTCGGACGTGTCTGTCTGGAACAAGGCGAAAGGGCGGGTTCATCACGCCCTGCCGAAGGTGAAAGAATTTATCCATCGCTCCACCTGGGCGACGGGCACTCCCGAGCGACGCCAGAGGTCGGCGATCGAGGTGAAATGTCCGCGTGCAAGACGCGCGGCGGCGATGGCGTCGGCGTGAGCCTGCCTCATCCCCTTGACGAGACGCACGCCCAGCCGGATCGAAGGGCCACCAAGGCCCCAGCGACGCCATGCCTCGGCCTCACCCTCGTCGTCCCGGCGCTCCGTCGCTTCCTCCAGCACGCAATCCCATGCGCTCGCGTTCACGTCGATCGGACGGACCTCGACGCCATGCTCCTTGGCGTCGCGGACGATCTGCGCCGGGGCGTAGAAGCCCATCGGCTGGCTGTTGATGAGCGCGGCGGCGAACGCGGCCGGATGGTGGCGCTTGAGCCACGATGAGGCGTAGACGAGGTGCGCGAAGGATGCGGCGTGCGATTCAGGGAACCCGTACTCGCTGAATCCCTTGATCTGCTCGAAGCATCGCGCGGCGAAGTCGGCGTCGTAGCCTCGGGCGAGCATCCCCGCGACCAGTTTCTCCCCGAGGCGGAAGATCGCATCGCCCTTGCGCTTCCACGAGGCGATGGCGCGGCGGAGTTCATCCGCTTCGCCGGGAGTGAATCCGCCCGCGACGATCGCCAGCGACATCGCCTGCTCCTGAAAGAGCGGCACGCCCAGCGTGCGCCCCAGCACGCGGCGCACGTCGTCATTCGGGTAGGTCACCGGCTCTTCCCCCGCGCGGCGGCGAAGATAGGGGTGGACCATCTTTCCCTGGATCGGGCCGGGGCGGACGATCGCCACCTCGATCACGAGGTCGTAGTAGCAGCGCGGGCGCAGGCGCGGGAGCATGGACATCTGCGCCCGGCTCTCCACCTGAAAGACGCCCACGGAATCCGCTTGGCAGAGCATGTCGTAGACGGCTGGGTCTTCGAGGGGGAGGGTGGAGAGAGAAAGAAAGGTGTCAAGGTGTCGAGGTGTCGAGGTGTCAAGGGAGAAGGTGTCAAGGTGTCGAGGTGTCGAGGTGTCAAGGGAGAAGGTGTCAAGGTGTCGAGGTGTCGAGGTGTCAAGGGAAAGACAAGAAGCCGTTCTGGCGGTGACATCTTCCCTCGGCACCTCGACACCTTGACACCTTGACACCTCCTGCCCTGCGTGGCTCCCGTTCCCACAAGCGTCAACTACTTGCTGTCCTCCAACTTCCGGATCAATGCAAAGAGCATCCGGTCGACCTCGACGAGCAGACCTCCGATCACCGGATTCGGCCGGAGCATCTCCAGTTCGACCGCAATCTCCCATTGCGTGCTCAACTCGGCCTGTGACCCGCTGGCGATCCGCAGGCCCCGCAGATACTCCGGCCTTGTCTTGCGGTTGTATCCCTCCGCGATGTTCGACGGGATGGAGACCGAGGCCCGCCGCATCTGCGACGTCAAGCCGAACATCTCGGACTTGGGCATGCGCTCCGTTGCCCGATAGACCGCCTTGCTCAGTTCCTTGCCCTTCTGCCAGACCACGAGATCCCGACACGACCTGATCGTTGCCATGTGTGTGTTCTCCTGAGTCTTGGAAAAGTCCACGATACGAGTTGTCGAGGGGAAAGGTGTCAAGAGGAAAGGTGTCAAGGTGCCGAGGTGTCGAGGTGTCAAGGGAAAGACAAGAAGCCGTTCTGGCGGTGACATCTTCCCTCGGCACCTCGACACCTCGACACCTTGACACCTTCTCCCTCGACACCTTGTCTCCATTCACCAACTCAAACGCCTTCCTCAAGCACGTCAGCATCCCCAGCCCCAGCACGTCCACCTTGAGCAGCCCCAGCGCGTCGATGTCGTCCTTGTCCCACTCGATCACCGTTCGCTCGGGCATCGCGGCGTTCTCGATCGGGACGAGTTCGCACAGCGGCCCTCGGCTCAGGACAAAGCCCCCGACGTGCTGCGAGCGATGACGCGGGAACCCCAGCACCTCCGCGCACAACGACAGCGTGCGCTGGAGGATTGGATCGTCTGGATTCATGCCGAGTTCACGGAGGCGGTCGGGCTTGACCGCGCCGCCGTCCCACCAGTCGAGAGACTTCGCAAGATGATCCACCGCGTCGAGCGAGAGGCCCATCGCCTTGCCTACATCGCGCACCGCGCTCCGCCCGCGATAGGTGATGACCTCGGCGGTGAGCGCGGCCCGTTCGCGGCCGTACTTTTCGTAGAGGTGCTGGATCACCTCCTCGCGCCGCTCGTGCTCGAAGTCGATGTCGATGTCGGGCGGCTCGTCGCGCTCGCGACTGATGAAGCGCTCGAAGAGCAGGTCGAGCCGTCCGGGGTCCACCGCCGTCACCCCGAGGCAGTAGCACACGGCGGAGTTGGCGGCGGCCCCGCGCCCCTGGCACAGAATCCCGCGCGAGCGCGCGAAGGTCACGACCTCCTGCACCGTGAGGAAATAGGGCGCGTACCCGAGTTCCTCGATCAGCGCGAACTCATGCTCCACCTGCCGCCGCACCTTCTCCGGCACGCCGCTCGGATATCGCCCCCCCGCACCCTTCCACGTCAAGCCGATCAGGTGATGCATCGGCGTGATTCCCGGCGGGCAGACCTCATCGGGGTACTCGTAGCGGAGTTGGGCGAGTGAGAAGCCCCGGCAACGCTCCGCGACCTCGACCGACCGCGCCGGGGCGGCAGGCATCGAGGCGAAGAGCCTTGCCATTTCCTCGGCTGATTTGAGGTGCCGCTCCGCGTTCGGCGTAAGCGCTCGCCCCGCCGCGTCGATGGTTGTTCCCAGACGCACGCAGGTCAGCACGTCCTGCAACGGCCGCCGCTCGGGGGCGTGGTACACCGCATCGTTGAGCGCCACCGGCGGCACGCGACATTCACCCCCGAGGAGTGCGACCCGGCGGAGCCGCTCATCATCATCCGGTCCATAGTGGCGACTGGCGGCGAGCGAGAGGCGGTCGGCGTCGAAGACTCCCCGAAGGACGCGGAGTGTTTCGGCGAAGCGATCATCCAGCACGCCCGGCGGGATTGCGACGGCGAGCAATCCTTCTTCATGCTCGATCACGTCGGCCAGTGCTAATCGGCATTCCCCCTTCTCCGCGCGGCGCTTGCCGAGCGTGAGCAATCGGCACAGCCGCCCGTACGCGGCGCGGTCGGTTGGATACACGAGCAGTTGAAGCGGGTCCTGATCGGTCAGCACGAGGCGGCAGCCGACCACGAGTGAAACACCGGTGCGCTTGGCGGCGAGGTGCGCCCGCACCATCCCGCCGAGGGAGTTCTCATCGGTCAGGGCGATGGCGGGCATCCCGAGTTCGGCGGCGCGCTCGACCAACTCCTCGGGGTGGCTCGCGCCCGTCAGAAATGAGTAGTTGCTTGTGGTGGAAAGTTCGGCGTAGGCGGCGCGGGGAGTTTGAGCGCTCCGCGCTCCCGCGCCGGTGTGCACGCGGAAGGGATGAGGCTGCGCTTTGGCGGCGGGAGATTCGGGCATGGATTCGATGCGTTCTGGACGATGCGCTGCCGAGTCGCCTAGATCTTCAGCCCGAAGGGCTGGTAGTTAGTAGCCGGGGGTAAGCGAGTCTTCGAGCGTCACCCCCGGATAGCACGCCAACACATTTTCTTTCCGCACCCTGAAGAGGTGCGACACGATTGGGAACAGATTGGCATCGCAACATCGCAAGAGATTGTGAGATCGCGCAGCGCGTATGCGTCGCGCACTTGCACCCTTGCAGGGTGCGCGCGATTTTCCCAGCTTATCCGGGGGCGGCGCTCCCAAAGCCTCGCTCCGCCCCCGGCTACTGAATGCCAGGCCTTCAGCCTGAATACATGTGATCATGCCCTTCACGCCCACACTCCATGAACAAACCAACGCGCTCCCTCCCCTTTGCGGAAGAGCCACAGCCAGCGCCCCGCCGCGTCCTGCACGCGGAAGTAATCGCGCTCATCGTGCGGCGGGCGATCATTTCCACGCTCGCGGCCGCGCCACCACTCGGGAGCCAGCCGCTCGGG
>JAGVLZ010000018.1 GCA_020054055.1 Phycisphaerales bacterium | reverse complement strand
CTTCGGAGCCGCGCCCGTCAGGAAGTGAGTCTTCGGCGCATCCCCCTTGCTTGCGCGCGGGGCTTGTTGAGTTCCCCCGCTACGATGCCCCCCTTCATCCTGGAGCGCGCCTCAATGTCCGACCCCCAAGCCCCAAGCCCCCAAGCCCCTGCCGGCGCAAAGTCCATGGACGACATCATGTCGCTCTGCAAACGCCGCGGCTTCATCTACCAGGCCTCCGAAATCTACGGCGGGATCAACGGCTTCTGGGACTACGGGCCGCTGGGGACGATGCTCAAGCGCAACCTGCGCGAAGCGTGGTGGCAGGACGTGGTGATGATGCCCTGCTGGGGGCGCAAAGGTCCGGACGGCGAGCCGGTGACGAACCTGCCGCTGGACACCTGCATCATCCAGAACCCGAAGGTGTGGGAGGCGAGCGGCCACGTCGCGGGGTTCAATGATCCGATGGTGGATGACAAGGAGACGAAACAGCGGTTCCGGGCGGATCATCTGTTTGGGTTATTCGTCTGCATTTCAGGCGACTATGCGAAAGACGGGCTCATACGACTAGTCGCATTTATGACGAAGGTGCCTCCCGTTCGCACGGTTGTAGCGAGTTCGTCACACGAAGCGCTGGAACTCGCTCTGGCTGACCGAAAGGCGATGAAGCCATACAAGTTGGGAGCTGTGCTTGATCGAATTACAGGAGGCGACGAGAGTTCAACGATTATTGAAGTAGAAGACAAAGACGGGGCAAAAGGATTCGGACTGTTCGTTCCCGTATACGCAGGAAAGTGGGGGACTGAATACCTGCGGAGCAACCCTCAACTCATTCCGTCGCCGTTCTCAGGCAAATCTGGTTCTCTTACGGAACCCAGAGCCTTCAACCTGATGTTCAAGACCTTCATCGGCGCCACAGCAGGCGCTGATGACATCGCCTACCTCCGCCCCGAAACCGCCCAGGGCATCTTCGTCAACTTCAAAAACGTCGTCGACACCAACCGCGTCAAGGTCCCCTTCGGCATCGCGCAGACCGGCAAGGCTTTCCGCAACGAGGTCACCCCCCGCAACTTCACTTACCGTTCGCGCGAGTTCGAGCAGATGGAGATCGAGTTCTTCTGCCACGAGTCGCAGGCGATGGACTGGTACGCCTTCTGGCGAGACTGGCGCATGGAGTGGTGGAAGTCCATCGGCCTCGGCGGCGAGAACATCATCCTCCGCGAGCACGCCGCGGACGAACTCGCCCACTATTCCAAGGCCACCAGCGACATCGAATACCGCTTCCCCTTCACCGCCCCCGGCTTCGGCGAACTCGAAGGCATCGCCTACCGCGGCAACTTCGACCTCACCCAGCACCAGAAGCACTCCGGCGCGAAACTCGAATACAACGACACCACCCGCGGCGAACTGGCCGCCAACGGCCAGCCGAAGGGTGAGCGCTACCTGCCCCACGTCATCGAACCCAGCGCCGGCCTCGACCGCGGCGTGCTCGCCCTCCTGTGCGAGGCGTACACCAAGGATGCCTCGCGCGCATCCCCCGAGTTCATGAAGTTCCATCCGCGCATCGCCCCCATCAAGGCCGCGGTGTTCCCGCTCGTGAACAAGGACGGCATGCCCGAGGTCGCGGAAAAACTCCACGCCGACCTGATGAAAAAGTTCGGCCGCACCGGCCTCATCGAGACCGACCCCAAGCAGTCCATCGGCAAGCGCTACGCCCGCATGGACGAAGCCGGCTGCCCCTTCTGCTTCACCATCGACGGCGAAACGCTGACGAACCAGACGGTGACGGTCCGCGATCGGGACACGGGGGGGCAGGAGCGGATCGCGCTGAACACGGTTGTTTCGTTTGTGAGCGAGAAACTCGGGATGTAGATGAGTGACGACGATCCAAACACGCCCACGACGAGCGGAGCGAGTCGTGGCGCTCGCCCACTCGGAGAACTTCAATGGTTTCACTTCTGGTTCTCGACCTTCGGAACCTGGTTGAGGGGTGACGAGCGGGGATTTCGCGATCACGATCACCGGATTCATTCCTCGGGCGACTACAAAAATCCGCCACCAGCGTTGGAACATGCGGGGCTTCGACGGTGGGTGCAGAGAAACATGCACAAAGCGCCGGTGCGTCTGTCCCCCGCGATGCGAGAGCGTGCCGGGCGGGCGATGATCCTCGAGGCAGAGCGCAAGGACATCCCGCTACTCGTGCTCGCGGTGATGAGCGATCATGTGCATGGGATTGGTCGTTTTCCAGCATCCGATGTCCGCGCTCTCGTGGGACGCATCAAAATCGCCTCGTCGCACTCGATCCGCGATGAGATCCCGGGCGCGGTGTGGGGGAAGAAGTGCAAGTTCAAGCTCATTACCAGCAAAGCCCAGCAGGTCGATACGTTCCGCTACATCGAGCGCCACGTTGAGGAGGGCGCTTGGGTGTGGACGTTCCGAAACGAGTAACTTCGCTGGGGCGAGCGCGACGACTCGAAGGCTCGTCGTCGGCGTGGCGCGTACTCTTGCCTTGGGGGCAACCCCCGCGTCCCCGACAAGGGGAACGCCTAGCAGAGCGCCTCGTTCTCGTTCCGCGCTCGTCGCTTACCGCACGAGATTGACATGCTCGCAAATCGCAAGCAAGGTTCGGATTCAGTTAGGATTGAATACCGAAATCGACCATGCGAATGCCGCCCAATTCCGACAAGATTCGGTGGAATAAGGGAAATATGCTTGCCGCGTCCGCCTTCTCGCCTAATCTATTCGGTTGAATGCGTCACCCCGAAGCGGGGGAGTTTGTTAGTCATCGCGCTCCGGTTTCAACTCCGGCAGCACTGAGGGAGGAATCGTCAAATGCGTCTCAGCCATGGTCTCGTTCTCGCTTCGTTTCTCGCCGCGGCGTCGTCCGCTTCCGCGTCGATTCTCGACTTCACCGCGAGCAGCGCGCATCGACAAGGAACCGTCCGATTCGAAGTCGATTCGATGGACGCATCCAAACTCATCGTCACTCTCACCAACTCCGCGATGACCGATGTCATGGTCCCCGTCGACGTGATGACCGGCGTCTTCTGGGATGTCTCAGGCCCCTCACTCGTGCTGACTTCTGTTTCCGCGATTCTCAACGCGGACTCGGCCGTGCATTTCGCCCCCGCGCCGGCGGGCGGCGTCGTCGGCGGTGAGTGGGGCTACGGTGGATCGCTCGCTGGCGGCGGACCCGCGAATACGGACTACGGCATCAGCAGCAGCGGCCTCGGCCTCTTCGGTGGTCCGACCTTCCCGGGGCCCGACCTCGATCCACCGTCAGCGCTCGACGGCCTGAACTATGGCCTTACGTCAGCGGGCGACAACATGGGCACCGGCAACGCTCAGGTCACGGGTGGCCGCCCGCTGATCAAGAGCAGCGTCGTCTTTACGTTCATGGGCCTCCCCGCCGGATTCAACCCCGCGGCGAGCATCAACAACATCCAGTTCCAGTACGGCACCGATCTCAGCGAGCCGCACTTCCCCACCCCAGGCGCGGCCGGGCTGCTCGGCATCGCGGGGCTCTTCATCGGCCGTCGCCGGCGCTGAACCTGTGCTACGCCTTCGCTGACATCGCGTGCCCCGGCATCGGGAATGCCTCGCACAACGCCTTGATCTCGTTCCGCGTCTGCTCGCACACCGCCGCATCCCCCGATGAATCGAGCACCCGGTCGATCAACCCCGCAACGATCGTCATCTCCGATTCCCCAAACCCGCGCGTCGTCAGCGCCGGCGTTCCCAATCGGATTCCGCTCGTCACCTTCGGCGGCCGCGAATCGTTCGGCACGCCGTTCTTGTTGCAGATGATCCCCGCCGATTCCAGCCACTTCTCCGCGTCGGCCCCCGTCAGAGTGTCCCGCCGCGCACGCAGGTCAACCAGCAGCAGGTGATTGTCCGTCCCGCCGGTGGTCATGCGGAACCCGCGCGATGCCAGCGCCTTGCCCAAGGCCGCGGCGTTCTTCACGACCTGCTTCGCATAAACCTTGAACTCCGGCGTCAGCACCTCGCCGAACGCCACCGCTTTCGACAGGATCACATGCATCAGGGGCCCCCCTTGGATGCCGGGGAAGACCGCCTTGTCGATCTTTTTCGCGATCTCTTCGTCGTTGGTCAGGATCAGCCCGCCACGCGGCCCGCGCAGCGTCTTGTGCGTCGTCGTCGTCACCACATGCGCGTGCGGGAAGGGTGACGGATGCACTCCCGCGGCACACAGCCCCGCGATGTGCGCCACATCCGCCATCAGGATCGCCCCGCACTCATCGGCGATTGCGCGGAAGCGCGCGAAGTCGATCACGCGCGGGTACGCGCTGTACCCGCACAGCAGCATCTTCGGCCGATGCTCCATGCACACGCTCCGCACCGCGTCGTAGTCGATCCGCTCCGCCTCCGGGTGCGAGAGGTCGTAGTGCAGCGGGTAATGCACCGGCTTGTAGTAGTGCCCGCTGAAGTTGATCTTCATCCCGTGCGAGAGGTGCCCGCCGTCTTTCAGCACAAGCGACGCAAACGTCGCCCCCGGCTCCATCAGCGCCATGAACACCGCGGTGTTCGCCTGCGCCCCAGAGTGCGGCTGCACATTCGCAAACGCACACCCGAACATCCGCTTCGCCCGCTCGCGCGCCAGGTTCTCGGCCTGGTCGTGGAACTCGCACCCGCCGTAGTACCGCGCGCCGGGATAACCCTCCGCGTACTTGTTCGTCAGGCACGTCCCCATCGCGTGCATCACGGCGGGGGAGACGTGATTCTCGCTGGCGATGAGTTCGAGGGTGGAGTTCTGCCGCGCCGCCTCGCGCTCGAGGATGTCGGCCGCGGCGGGGTCGGTGGCGCGGATGAGGTCGGATACGGCTTCGTCGAGCGGGTGGGACATGGGGGGCTCCGGTGAAGCCATGCAGGATAGTCGTTGGGCAGGCGGCCTCGCTTGTACGCCTCTCATCGGCTAACGGAGCATCCCGGTGAAGAGCAGCACAAGCACAAGACCCGCCATCGCCCCGATCAGATTCAGCAGGATCGACATGGCGAGCGCGTGCGGCAGCCGCATGTAAAACCGATAGACGCACCACCAGTAGACGAACATCCAAGGCAGCGAAGTGAGTTGGATGAACTTCGAGATCTGCCTGGGCCAATAGGCCGTGGCGTCGATGTACACACCCGTGGATGTGAAAATCAGGTGGCCAATCCCCCTGATCGATAGCACCAACTGCGTCATCACGGCGAAGGCGAGCACTCCCGCGACGCAATACACACCCATCCTGACAAAGTGGCGTGGGTGAACATGGTGCTTGCGAATCGTCGCGGGAACGAGCGGGAAGAGCGCGCCCGCGAGGCCCGCCCACGCAGCCAACAACGAGGTAAATCCGACGACATCGGTCAGGCGATACACGTTGTACGCATCGCGCTGGTATGGCCACGCGATGAGCCATATTGCGTCGGCCGCGGAGTAGTACGCGCCGCCGGTTTGCTGAAGCGAACCGATCAGATCGCTCAAGACGATCGGCAGTGTGTTGAACACCGCCGACAAGTACATCATCAGTGCCACGCACGCGAGCAGAATCACCAACCTCCCCAGCCTGAACGGATGGTGCAGTTTCAATGACCGCGTCAGCCGCCAAGGCAGCACGGCCCGCGAGACAGTGCCGAAGAACGCGCGGCCCCGTCGTGTGCGTGCGTGCTCGAAGGACCATCTCGGGACGATCCGTAGGAGGCTCAGCAGGTCGTGCCACGAAAGTTCAAGGCCGCACTCGGAGCATCGACCTTCGAGCGGGCACTTCTCCGACCACGAATCGACCTCGCCCATCAGGTCGTAGTCGCAGCGCGGGCAGCAGCAACTTCGACTCCCAACCTTTGCTCCAGTCTGGCCCCCGGCGAGTGTTCCTGCTTGTGACACGGGACGGTCCCCCGGGGGCGCTGGCTCGTCGCGCGCCGCATGACCATTCGAGCGCCAGCGGCCCGCGGTTCCTCAGATCGCCGTGTCATCGAGCGCCGGCGCCGCCTGCGGGTTCGCCTCCGTCGCCATCTTCGCCCGAACCAGGTCCAGCCGCTGGAACACCTCGTCCATATCCGTCGGCCGCGCGTCGGGGTCGATCTGCACGCACGCCATGATGAGGTCCGACAGCAGTTCCGGGCAGCGCGGGTTCATCTCGCGCACCGGCGTCGCCTTCTCGATGAACTGGTCGTCGAGGCTCGCGACCATCGAACTGGTCTCCTTCGGCATCGCGGTCGGGATGTTCTTCCCGGTGAACACCCAGTACATCGTCGCGCCGAGGTTGTAGATGTCCGTCTTCGGCGTGATCGCCCGCCGATGCACCTGCTCCGGCGCGATGTAGTCGGGAGTCCCCTGGATCCGCTCCTTCACCGTCCCGATCGCGCACGCCTGGCCGAGGTCGATGATCTTCACGCGCCCATCGGGCAGGATGACGACGTTCTGCGGCTTCATATCCGCGTGAACGTACCCCGCCTTGTGCATCGCCGACAGACCGGAAGCCACCTGCGAAAACACGTCGATCGCCTTCTCGAAAGTTCCGGGGGCCTTCTTCTCGATGCTCACCCCGTCGACGTACTCCATCACCAGGAAGACTTCCTTCACGCTGATGAGCATCTCGCGCGTCTTGATGATCCGCTCGATCCGCCGCACCGCCGGGTGATTCACCCGGCTCCCGATCTCGTATTCCTTCTCGGTCTGCTCGATGAAGCGGGTGTCCTTCGGCTCGTTCTTCTCGACGTGCTTCAGCGCCCACACCTGCTTGGTCTTGGGGTCCTGCACCGCGTAGATGATCGACGCCGCACCCCGGCCGATCTCGGCGAGGACATTGAAACCCGCGAGGGTCGTTCCCGGTTTGGCTGGCTCAAAGGCTTTCAAGTTCACTCACGGAGAAACGCGGACAAGTCCCGATCCTTGCGGGAGATACAGACGCCGATGGGGACCGCCCCGCAGGCTTCAGTCCCGAACCCCTCAGTATCGCCTGAACCACCGGCGCGGGCAATTGTCGGTAAAAATCAGCCTCCCCAGCACAAACTCAACAGGTGGATGCCCCGGCTTTGGCATTCCGATGCCAAAGTCGGGCCGGCCGGACTAGAGGATGGAAAGAACCTCCCCCTCAGTTCGAGTCCGCCAGCAACTGCCGGAACGTCGCCTCGGGGAAGAGGCGGCCGGGGCTGGCGGTGGGGGAGATGTCGCGGTGCAAGACCACGTTGCGGTCGGGGATATTCAACTTGGCTTGAATCGCCGAGACCAACTCCGACAGACGCGCGATCTGCGCCGGCGTGAACTCGCGCCGTTCGCCGTCGCCGATGAGGCAGATGCCGATGGTCTGCCGATTGTACTGCTCGGCCTTCGCGCCGGCGACATGCACACCCGGCAACTGCTCGGGCCATCGGTAGCCCACAAAGATCTGGCCGTCGTTCGCCCCCTGGCCGTTGGAAATGACAAAGTGGTAGCCAAGCCCCTTGAATCCGCGGGCGTTGTGCTGCTGCGTCAGCGTTTCGGGCGAGCCGATCGCCCCACCGGAATGATGCACGACGATGCCGGTCCACGCGCCGGGCTTGACGGGCGACTTCGTGTCGAAGATCGCGTCAAGTTCCGATGCCGCGGCACCCCGATCGAGGTTGACCAGCGCGAGCGCCTCGGTCGGCACGGCCGGCTGCTGATCCAACGCGAGAAGCAATCCGCCGACCCCGGTCATCGAAGCGACCAGCGCGCCCCACACCACATGGGCGCGCGCCAAGCGCGGGGCATTCGTGCGTCGGCGTGTCATGGAGGCGGTCATCCTGCGGTTGCTCTCGATCAAACCCTCACCGATACACAATGCATCGGATTCGTGGTGGGTGCTACTCCCTAATTTTCACAATTTTACCTAACTTTGCTGGAGCGACTCTCCCGACGATGAGGGCGCGATTATAGGACCATCCCCGCCCCGCCGGCCACCCGAGTCGAATTTCGCATTCTCTCCGCATCATCCGAGAACACACAAGACGCCGATGGTCCGTAATCCGCGTGGTGTTCCAAGTCTGGATAGATTCAATCCATGCACGAAGCGGCAAAGCCCGGCCCCAAACGCACACCGGCGATCCTTGCCCTCTCGCTCGTCGCCATCGCGGTCATCGGCGCGGGGGGTTGGACGATCATGTCCATCCTCAACTCGCCCCCCGCCGCCCCTTCCTCAACCGCATCCCCGACCGCGACTCCCCAAACCGTTCAAGAAATCCTCGACGCCGCCCGCGTCTACCTCGACCAGGACAAGGCCCCGGCGGCGGAGATCATCCTCACCGCCGCGGTGGAGCGGATTCCCGACAACCAATCACTCAGGCTTCTGCTCGGCGAGTGCCTCCTCCAGCAGGATCGGCTCGACGAGTCCTACGACCACTACACGCAGGGCATCTTCATCGGCCCAGACCACCCGGAGTACCGCTTCGTCGCCGGCACCATCGCGTCGAAACTCAACCGCCTCGAAGACGCCGAGACGCACTACAAGGTCGCGCAGTCGATGGACCGCTCGAACCCGAAGTTCCCGCTCTACCTCGCCCAGGTGCAGCGCAAGATGGGCAAGGCCGACGACGCCCGCGCGAGCCTCGTCATCGCCACTAAACTCGACGAGACCCTCTCCATCGCGTGGGCCACGCTCGCGGCCATCGCCCTCGACGAGAATCGGCAAGACGTCGCGAAGCAGTACATCAGCCGCGCCCGCGCGCTCGAGCCCGACCGCCCCGACTTCCGCGTGATCGAAGCCAAGATCCTCCGCCGAGGCAATGAACCTCAACAGGCCGCCGACCTGCTGCTCGCCATTCCCGAAGCCGACCGTCTCCGCGATCAGGGCGCACTCCTTGAACTCTCTCTCTGCTTCGGCATGCTCGGCAAGGTCAGCGAAGCCGCCGCGATGTATGTCTCGGCCCTCGCCCTCAACCCCGACGACCCCGAACTGGCCTATCAGGCCGCCATCTGGCTCGACCGCGACAACCAACGAGGCAGGGCCGAAACATACGCCCAACACGCCGCCACGAAAGGCCACGAAGGGGCGAAGAAACTCGTGGAAGCGTGGAAGTAGGACTCAGGGTCTAGGGTCTAGTGTAATGTTTCAGTATTGATGCAACATATTTCTCGCCGATTCGTTCTGCTCTACAAAGGAGCGGAGCCATGCGGATCGCGCCGGCCATCACGCT
>JAGVLZ010000153.1 GCA_020054055.1 Phycisphaerales bacterium | reverse complement strand
GGCAGGCACGTTCGCCTCGACGCGGTGCTGGCCCACGGCTCGTCGGATGCTGCCTCGCGCGTGTACGCCGAGAATCAGCGGAAAATGTGCGCCGACCTGGGGATCGACTACCGACTGCACGAGTTGCCCGTCGGCTGCAAGTCGGACGAGATCGCGGAGCAGGTCGATCGACTGAACCACGATCCGAATGTCCACGCGGTCATGGTTCACATGCCCCTGCCCGAGGGGGTGGACCCCTACCGCATCCAGAGCCTCATCGCCCCGCGCAAGGACGTCGAGGGAGTGAACCCCGCGAACATCGGCAACATCGTCTACGGCCGGTCGTCGCTCGCGCCCTGCACCGCGCTCGCGGTCCTGAAGATGATCGACTCGACGGGCCTGGATCTGAAAGGGAAGTTCGCGGTCTGTGTGGGGGCGTCGGACATCGTGGGCAAGCCCATCGCCGTGATGCTCATGCGGCGCGAGGCGACGGTTGTTTCATGCACCAAGTACACGGACGATGCGCCGGCACTGACGCGGCAGGCGGACGTGCTGGTCGCCGCGGCGGGTGTTCCGGGGCTCGTGAAGGGCGGTTGGGTCAGGCCTGGAGCGGTGGTGATCGACGTGGGCATCAACCGCGTGGCCGGACCCGACGGCAAGCAGAGAACAGTTGGGGATGTGGCGTTCGATGAGGTGCGCGAGGTCGCGGGGTGGGTCTCACCCGTGCCGGGGGGCGTCGGGCCGGTGACGGTGGTGATGCTGCTGGAGAATGTGCTCGCGTCGGCGGATCGGTGATCGCGCTGGTGACGCCGATCAGTTACCTCGCCCGCGCGAGCCGATCGGCTTCCTCGAACATCACGCTCGCGTCGGCGGCACGTCCCATCTGCTTCAGAACGAGCGCCTTCAATCGAGTCGGCGCGGGGTTGTCGCCCGCGATGCTGATCGCCTTGTCGAGGCTGCGGAGCGCGGCGGGCAGATTCTTCTCTCGCCGCTGCCACATCGCCTGCGCCACATACCCCTCGAAGCGGTCCGGCGCGATGGAGATCAACTTGCTCGCGGCGGTGCGCAACTGACGATCGTCGCTCATCATCACCGCGACTTCGGTCAGTCTGATCCACGCATCAACATCGGTGGCGCCCGCCTTCTCCTCGACGAGGCGCATCAGGACCTCGCGCGCCTCGATCGGCCTGCCCGTCTCGACGAGGCATCGCGCCCGCATGTGGCGCACGTCGCGCCGGTCCTTGCATGTGGGGCTCTCCATCAGCCGCTTCAGGCTCTTCTCCGCGTCGGTGAAGCGCCCCGCGGCGATCTGCGCGCGAGAGAGGTCTTCCGTGAGCGAGAGGTCATCGCCCCCGAGCACCACCGCTTCCTGGAAGTGTTCGACCCCCTCCGCGGCGTCGCCGCGCATCATCGCGATGTGCCCCAGCATCTGGCGCCGCCCGGGGCTGTATTGAAACTCGGACTCGTCCTCGACGAGCAGCGCCTCGGCCTGGTCGAGCCAGCCGAGTTCCGCCATTGTTTCGGCGGCGGCAAGCCGATGCTTCAGGTCCGTTGGTTCGATCGCGCTCGCCTGCTGGAAGGCTTCGAGGGCGGCGGTGCGCCGGCCGACGCTCTCCAGCACGACGCCGCGGAAATAGGCGAAATCCGCGTTCTTCGGATCGACCTCTTCGCCTCGGGCGAATGCCGCGAGGGCTTCCTCGGCCCGCCCCATCTCGAGCAGGATGCGCCCGCGCAAAAGATGAGAGACCGATACGTCTGGCGTCAGCGCGATCGTGCCGTCAACCGTGCGGAGCGCCCGATCGAGGTCGCCGGACTCGAACTGCTGCTTCGCCATGTCGAACTGGGTCGCGGACTTCAACTGTCCGGCACGCTTCTCGGCGTCCACCTTCGCGGCGGAGGTGAACTTGCCGTGGCCGCAGGACGCAAGCACGAGGCCGGACACCAGCAACCCGCACATGAGGCAGGTTTTCATGGCTGGGGCTCCTCATCCGCGGCGGCGGGCTCTTCGTCGGTCTCCCCGGCGGGCTCCGGCTCCGCATCGCTTCCCATGTCCGCGTCGTCGTCGATCGGCTCATCCGAGGCGGCCTCGGCGTCGATGATCCGCTCCAGCAGGCTGCGCTCGGGCCACGCCTCCGGGCTGCTCACCAGCGAATCCCGCAGGCGGATCGCGTCGGGCTGCATCGGATGCAGTTCGAGAGAGCGCCGCACGGACCATAATGCGCCGTCGACGTCTCCCTCGCTCGCGCGACGCTCCGCGTCGAGGTTCAGGCGGGCGCTCTGGCGATCGCGGCTCCAGGGGAGCAGCCCCTCGCGCGAGCCGACGCGAACCGCATCCCCCCATGACTCGGCGTGCTGCCCCTGCTCGATGATGATCTTCTCGTGCATCACCGTGGGCTTGATGAGGAACATGATCTCGACGCGGTCGGTCATGTCGTCGCGTCCCTGGAACGCCGCGCCGACAATCGGGATATCGCCGAGCAGGGGAACCTGCGAGCGCGATCGGGAAGTGTCTTCGCGGAAGAGCCCGCCGAGCACCGCGGTGTACCCCGCGGGGATCTGCACATCGGAGTTAATGATCTGGATTTGTTCGTCGGGGATCTGCTGTTGCCCGACGCCCTGGGCCGCGACGGTTCGGAAAGTCGCGGTGGAGACCTTGGGGGCGAGTTCGAGGCGAACGGTGTTGTCTTCGAGGATGAAGGGGCGCATGTCCAGTTCGATGCCCGTGTCGAGGTACTTGATCGACTGAAGGGTCTGGCTCTGGTTCATCGTGGTTTCGAGGTAGCCGACGCGCGTGCCGACCAGCACGCGGGCGCGCTGACGGTTCAGGGCGAGCACCTTCGGGTTCGAGAGCAGCGTGACGTCGGTCACCTGGTCGAGCGCTCGGATGAAGACCGCGGCGTCTCCGGCGATGAT
>JAGVLZ010000133.1 GCA_020054055.1 Phycisphaerales bacterium | reverse complement strand
GACCCGCCTTCTGTGTCGGAGTGTAGCGCAGCCTGGTAGCGCACTTCGTTCGGGACGAAGGGGTCGCAGGTTCAAATCCTGCCACTCCGACCAGAACTTAACGCGATTCCCGGTCGCGATCCCGACAGCTTCCCCGACAGATATGCCGTTTTTCGGCCCGCGCGCCTGTGCCCGCGGAATTGTGTCGTCGCGTACCCCAGGAGCGTCCCGTGTCAGTCGTGTTCGAGTTGGAAGCGTCAGGCTTCACCCATGTCTCCGGCCGCTGTGGCGGCTGCGGCGAGACCATCACCAGATCGTTTCAGTCGGTGCGAACGAAGCTGTCCCATCCGGCATTGGCGATGCTCGGCGAGATCGCGCCGATGATGGCCTGCGATACCTGCCCGGCAGAGCGAGCAGGTTGAGTTGGTGCCGGTGAAGATGGAGAGGGTCCGAAAGGGCGAGCCTCGATAGGAAGTAAACGAGAGGAAAAGTCGTGAACGAAACGGGAAGCAATCTGCATATTGGTGCCGAGCCTATGCCACTCACACTGACGCTCGCCGACCTGATCCGGCATTACGAAACAGACCCGGACAGCCCGCGGCGCGGTGACTGCAAAGGATGAAACAGGAGGGATTTCAATGAGAACGAAGCCGCTGATGGACAACAAAGAGCAAGAGCGCCGCCTAAAAGTTTCGCGCGGTCAGCGGCGATCCCGATGGCAGCACGACCAGCCGAACGGCACGAGCCTGCGCCAGCTTCGACGCGCAGTCGCTTCTGCTGAATGAACGAGACGAAATGACCGCTTATTACAACGAGAAGGCTCCCGATGCTGCCGCCTGGCTCCGAACACTCATCTCCGAAGGCCACATCGCGCCAGGCGAAGTCGATGAGCGGTCAATTGTCGATGTTCGAGCTGATGAACTCGACGGGTTCAGCCAGTGCCATTTCTTTGCCGGGATTGGCGGATGGTCCCTCGCCCTCCGATATGCCGGATGGGGCGATCACGATCCCGTCTGGACCGGATCGTGCCCGTGTCAGCCGTTCTCGCTTGCCGGCCGGCGCGTCGGTTTCAGAGACGACCGGCACCTCTGGCCAGAGTTCAGGCGCCTTATCTCCGAGCGACGCCCTGCAACGGTCTTTGGAGAGCAGGTTGCGAGTGCTGCTGACTGGCTCCGACTTGTGCGAGGTGATCTGGAAGCCCTGGAATACGCCGTGGGGACAATGCCTATCGAAGCCGCGAGCGCGGGTGCGGACCACCTCAGGGATCGCTTCTGGTTCGTGGCCGACGCCGCAGGCGCGCGATCACTTCCCAGCGCACAGCCAGGAATACATCGCGTCGAAGAAGGCCCTGGGCCACGGGATGGCCAACCTGAACGACGTTGCGATGTGGGCCACGCCGGCAGCGCGGGATTGGCGCTCCGATCGATCGCAGAAGTCCAGCCAGGAGATTTACGGGGCCAAGGGGCGCCCGCTCCCGCGGCAGGCAATCGAAGCCTCGCCATGGCCGACGCCAACGAGTCTCAGCGGGGGTTCGGAGACGAGCAACCCGCCAGGCAACAGCCGGAACAACAATCTGATCCGAGCCCATGCGATTGGGCAATCGGCGCAGACGGAAAAGCCAGGCGCGTTAAACCCGGAGTTCGTTTGCTGGTTGATGGGTTTCCCAGCCGCGTGGGTCTCCTGCGGGGTTTCGGCAATGCAATCGATCCGCGGCCAGCAGCGGCGTTCATCAAAGCCGCGCGCTACGCGATCACGCAATGACAGCGTGTGATGGAACAGGAGGATTGAAGATGGAAACCGCAACAATCGAGAAAGTGCCGTATCGCCCCGCCGGGCAGTTCGGGTTCACCCGTTCGACAAGCTTGTTCAACGCAGTTCAACAGTATATTTCCGATGCTGTTGCTGACGGGTGGGACATTAAGCCGACCTATGGCAGCGAGCCTGTGGAGCGTGCGGCGTCGCTGACCCGCGACGGCTTCCATATGTTGATCATCAATCGATCCGAGAGCAACGGGAAAAAGCCGGGCGATTGGTTCTCGGAATCCAGCATCCACATTTGGGGACCGGACGGAATGGCGATAAGGCCGCCTGAGTTCTACGACTTTGAGAAGATCAAGGCGCTGACCGCCAAATGCCCGCAGTGCGGAGCGGAGGGTGTGAAGACCGTCCGCTATGCCTTCGCCGGCCGCTGCTGCGAAGCGTGCCTTCCAGCCATGCGGGCAAAACATGAAAAGCCAGGATGGTGCGATTAACGCGCGACGCGCTCTCGCGGCGTGAAGGGACCGAGGCGAAATGAAAAATATTTTTACCCGCGTTTTCTCCGGAAGTTTTGCAGATGCATCGCGAGATGCGCGGGCACTTCAATCTATTTTTCCCGTGTCAAGTTTTCGCAATACGTCACGCAGACCCTATGAAAATAGGGATTGCCGCACGCAGTCATTGCTCACTTCCAGATTTGGCGAAAGTCGATTTGCTACCGTCGCTGTGTCGAACCGAGGGAGAGCGACATGGGCAACTCAAAAGGCAGCGCAGCATCAGCAATCCGAAAGTACGACCAACTACCGCGGTCGGTTAAGGCGGCCTTGCAAGAGGCAAGGTTTGCTTGGGGCGCTGGATACTTCTATCGGCGCTTCCAGGCCGGCATGAAGGCAACCGACATGGTGAAATACATTCGCAAGATCGACCGCGCGGAGGCCATCAAGCAAGCCAGCAAGACGTGGGGTCCGGACTACCCAATCGATCTGATCCGCTAAGGAGAGGTGAGCGACATGATCGATTTTGTTGAAATTCTTTCGGCGATCACGATCTACATCCAGAATGAGCGCGTGACCGCCTACAACGAAGGAGTCGATGCAGAGCGCACCCGTTGCAGCAAGATCGCGAGCGAGTATATCCGCGCCGCTTGTACCGGGATGAAAGGCCGCACGGATGACGACCGACAGACTGCTGCGGCGCGGGTGACGGCTCAATCCATCGCCAACAGAATTACGACGCCAGACGAGGGCTAGCGGTCATGCGCCCTCACCGCGCCGCGCGTTTTCGACGCTTTAACTCCCGCTCAATGGCCGACCGAATGAAATCGAGCCGAACCTCCCCATCCTCTAGAGCAGAGTCGATCTGCTCCACCGTTTCCGTGCTGAGCGGCAGGGTGAGTCTTTCGGGCCACAGTTTTTTTCGTCCCACTGTCCACCTTTTTCGTACATACGATATTGACAGCCTAGCATATCGTATGTACGGTATCAATATCAGCAACAGGAGATGGACATGAAACTGG
>JAGVLZ010000324.1 GCA_020054055.1 Phycisphaerales bacterium | reverse complement strand
GTCATGCTGACCGGAGACAACCCGGTCACCGCTGAGTTCATCGCCATCAGAGTCGGCATCGACCGCTGGCACGCCGACCTCATGCCCGAGCACAAGGTCCGATTGCTCCGCGAACTGAAAGCCGAGCGTCAGCGCGATCCAAGCAACGGCCGACGCTACCCGGCGGTCGCCTTCATCGGCGATGGAGTGAACGACGCCCCCGCCCTCGCCGCGGCGGATGTCGCGGTCGCCATCGGCTCGATCGGCTCCGACGCCGCCCTCGAATCCTCCGACATCGTCCTGCTGAATGACGACCTCGCCTGCGTCCCCTGGGCGATGCTTCTCGCCCGGCGCGCCCGTTCGATCCTCCGTTTCAACATCGCCGTCGCCATGGCCGTCATCATCCTGATGGGACTCGCGACGCTCATCGGCTCGCGAACAGGCCTCACCGTGCCGATGTCAGTCGGCGTCGTCGCACACGAGGGAGGAACGCTCTTCGTGGTCGTGAACGCGCTGCGCCTGCTCTGGACGCCGGGCGTGCCGAAGCGGATGTGAACATCGCGACCAGCGCCGGGCGATCCTGGTGATAGGATGGGATCGCGATGCCCGACGCACCCATCATCAGCATCAAAAACCTCGTCAAACGATTCGACGGAAAAACCGTCCTCGACGGCATCACCCTCGACGTCTTCCCGGGCGAGACCATGGTCGTCATGGGAGGCTCCGGCTGCGGGAAGTCCACCCTCCTCCGGCACATGATCGGAACCTTCAAGCCCGACGAGGGCTCCATCGAGATCTTCGGCCAGGACACCGCGCGCCTCGACGAGAACGGCCTGAACGCCGTCCGCAAAAAGTTCGGCATCCTCTTCCAGTCCGGCGCGCTCTTCAACTCCATGACCATCGCCGAGAATGTCGCACTCCCGCTCCTCGAGCACACCGACCTCGCCCCGGAGATCATCGAGATCCAAGTCAAGATCAAACTCGAACTCGTCGGCCTCCGCGAGCACGCCAACAAACTCCCTTCGCAGATCTCGGGAGGCATGAAAAAACGCGCCGGCCTTGCCCGCGCCCTCTCCCTCGACCCGCGCATCCTTTTCTACGACGAGCCCTCCGCCGGCCTCGACCCCGTCACCAGCGCCGAGATCGACCAGTTGATCGTCGACCTCACCAAAAAACTCCACGTCACCAGCGTCGTCGTCACCCACGAGATGGACAGCGCCTTCACCATCGCCGACCGCATGGCGATGCTGGACAAGGGACGCATGCTCCGCGTCGACACGCGCGAGGCGTTCGATCAACTCCGCAAGACCCCGCGCGAGGAAGCGCTGAAGATGCCGGAGGAGCAGCAACTCATTCGACAGTTCTTGCGGGGCGACCACGAGGGACCGATCACGCAGCGACGCGTCGCCTCGAACTACGCCGAGGACCTGATGGGCGGCCCGGTCGAAGAACTCCTCGTCACCCCCGCGATCGTCCCGACGCGCCCGGTGCCGGCCGGCGGGATGCTGTAAAGTGACGAGCCGCGGCTGATTCAAGCCCCGTTCGGGCGACATCCAAAGGAACTCTTCATGCGTGGCGGGCGGAACAATCTCTTGGCGGGAATGCTGGTGGTTGTGTGCATCCTCACCGCGGTCGTGGTCATCGTCATGCTCGGCGGCGGGCTCGAGCGCCTCGGGAAGCAGGATTACGCCGTCCGATTCAGCGTCGTCGAAGGCGCCACCGGCCTCGAAAAGGGCTCCCGCGTGATGGTCGGCGGCCAGCAGGTCGGCGTCGTCAAGTTCATCGAGTTCGAGATCGACGCCGACGGCAGCGCCACGGGAGTCGGCGTCACCATCACGGTCGATAAGAAAATCAAACTCCAGAGGGGCGCCGTTGCGCTCCTCATCTCCCCCCTGCTCGGAGGCAGCGGCACCATTAACTTCCCAACGACGGGCGACGGCGCTCCGCTCGGTGCGAACGATGTGATCGAAGGCCGCATCGCCCCGCCCACCATGCTCGCCCAGGCGGGCTACGGCGAGGAACAGGCGAACCAGGTCCGAAACATCATCCGAAACGTCAACGAGGCCTCCGAAAAGATCAACACCTTCATGGACGACGCCCGCGTCATCGGCGGCGATGTCCGCGCCAAGTGGCCCGATTGGTCCGCTCGCCTCGATTCGATCCTCAAGAACTCCGACGACACCATGGCCAAGGGGCCCGGCATCGCCCAGTCGATCGAAGATCGCGTCGCCAGTGTCCGCGAGATCGTGGACCTCGCCAGGGATTACCTCGTCGAGAACAGGCAGGGCGTCCGCGACACCATCACCTCTTTCAAGAACATCGGCGGCGACGGCGAAAAGTTCATGGCCCGCCTGAACAACGAACTCGTGGACAAGGCCGCGGGGTTCCTCGACGAAGGCCGCTCGGCTCTGAAAAACGCCGACGAGGCCTTCGCCTCCGCCAAGGGGCTGCTCGACGAGCAATCGCCCAACATCCGGCGCACGATGGCCAACTTCCGGCTCGCCTCCGACCAACTCACCGCCACGCTGGGCGAGGTCCGCCGCTCACCCTGGCGGCTCCTCTACCGCCCCGACAAGCGCGAACTGGAATATGAACTCCTCTACGACTCGGCACGCTCCTACGCCGCCGCCGTGAGCG
>JAGVLZ010000323.1 GCA_020054055.1 Phycisphaerales bacterium | reverse complement strand
GGCTCGTCGCGCTCCTCGCGGGCCGGCACGAGCACCTCGACGCGCACTTGGGTGATCCGCGTCGGCTCGGCCTCGAGCACGGTGATGCGAAGCGACTCGGTCTCGAATCCCTCGCCTGTGACCGGGATGTGCCCGAGGCGCGAAAGCACGAATCCGCCCACCGTGTCGTAGTCCTCCCCCTCCGGGATCTGCACGACCAGCGGCTCAAGCGCCTCGTTCGCGTCCACGATCCGCGCGCGTGCGTCGATGTCGGCGTGGCGCGATTCCTTGTTCACCTCGATCATGGGCGGCGTCTCGGTCGCGGGCTCGTACTCGTCCTGGATCTCGCCCACGATCTCTTCGAGCAGGTCCTCAAAGGTCACCAGCCCCGTCGTGCCGCCGTACTCGTCGAGGACAATGGCGAGGTGGACCTTCCGCGCGCGCAGTTCGTACATGAGTTCGGTGAGCGGCTTGGACTCCGGCACCCACACGGGTCGGCGGAGGATGGGCTTCAGCCGGAACTGCGCCGGGTCGGTGCCCAGGTACTGGATGAGGTCCTTGGCGTAGAGGATGCCCGCGATGTGATCGAGGTCTCCCTGGTAGACGGGGATGCGGCTGTGGCCGCGCTCCTTGATGTAGCCCTGTATCCGGGCGATGTCGTCGGTGAGTTCGAGCCCCTCGATCTCGGTGCGCGGGGTCATGATCTCTTCAACGGTCCGGTTCTTGAAGCCCACGATGGCCTCGATCATGCCCCGCTCGTTCTCGTCGAGTTGCCCCTCGCGCTCACCCTCCGCGACGGCGGAGATGATCTCCTCCTGGATCTGCTCTTCCTTGGTGAGGTGCTCCGCGCCGACAAGGCGTTTGACGCCCGTGTCGATGAACGAGATCGCGCGCAGCGGCCAGGCCAGGGCGTGGACGAGTTTCAGCAGCGCCGCCAGCCCGACGAGCAGGCGCTCGCCCGCGTGCTCCGCGATGCTCATCGGGAGGACGATGCCGAAGAAGTAGACAATCGCGCAGGCGAAGAGCCCGCCCGCGAGGAGGCCGATCGGGTCGAGCGCGATGGTCGCGGCGCCGCCCTCTTCTGCGGGAACGATCCGCATCACGTCAAAGAGCAGCACGGCGGAAACGGTCGTCGCGACATTGCAGAGGGATCGCAGGAATCCCGTTGCGAGTACATGGCCCGGCACGTCGGCGAGGATCCCCTCGATCAGCAGCGACCGACCGCGAGTCTGCACGATCGCCTGGAGGCGCACGACGTTGTAGTCGCGGAGCGCGTAGTGGAGCGACGAGAGGAGCGAACCCAGCGGCGCAACCACCAGCAGAACCCAGAGCGCGGTCATGGTCACGCGGCCGCTCCTTCGGTGGTCCCGGCCGCGCGCCGGTAGACGGGGCCGACCCCGATCGCCGTCAGGATCGAGTCTTCGAGCGCGTGCATCGCAGCCGCGTCGTCCTCGTCATGGTCGTCGTGGCCGAGGCAGTGCAGGACGCCGTGGACGATGTAGAGCAGGAGTTCGCGCTCGACGGGGACGCCGCCCGCGCGGGCCTGGCGCTCCGCCTCGTCGAGGAAGACGAGCAGGTCCACATCGAGAAAAAGGTGGGAGTCCGCCTCATTCGGGTCGGAGAGGTCGAAGGTGATGACATCGGTCGTCCCCGGCACGCCGAGGTGTTTCATGTGCGCCGCCGCGACTTCTCCGTCCCCCGCGATCCGAACCCGGCATTCCCCACCGACTCCCAAATGGCCGATGACCCGGCGGACCTCGCGTTCGAGGCTCGCGATCGTGTGACTCGGCACGCGCCCCGTTCCATCGACGATGGAAAGGGCCGCAGCAACACCGCAGGCGTTCGGGACGGCGGGAGGGTGGTCGTCTGTATCGGGCATGAGCGGGCAATCCCCCAAAGGCGGGTCATTCTAGGGCGGATGGAAACCCGCCGACCCCCAGACGCGGTCAGGCTTTGTTCGGGCCCAAAGCACCGCACCCCGCCCGAATCTCGATGAGATTGGGGCGGGGTGCGTTGAACCGTTCTGTTGAATTGTCCCGCGAAGAGGCTAGCGGCCGCCGGTGGGGGCGGCGGTGAGGGCGCGGAAGGGGGCGGCCTTCTTTGCTGGCGGGCCAACAACCCTGATAACCGAGTTCGGCTGGAGCACGGTCGTGGGAGCGGTCACGATCGGAGGCTGGGTTGGATTGACTTCATTCAAGAACGAGCGGATGTTCTGGCCGCCCCGGCCTGCGAAGAAGGAGTTGTATCCATTACGGATCGAAGCATCAGGGAACGCGTCCCAGAAGACGACCCCCTGGATGCCGGCGCGCCACGGTTCGCGGAACATCGATTGAAGGTCTAGATCGTTGATGAACTGGCCCCCGTAGATCGGGTTCATCTCGTGGTAGCGCATCCAAACAATCGAGTAGACGGGCTTGCCTGGGCCCCATGTATTGGCCAACTCAACGTAGTGATTCAGGCTTCGGTTGTAGACGCTGATCGGTCGCTGGCCGGGGCCGGGTGCGGAGCCGTCCGGGACGCTGTAGTTGACCGCGTACATCGGGAGAAAGAAGGCGTCGACCGAGTCAAAGAGCGGGCGGAACTGCTCCTGAACCGCGGTCGGATAGTTGTAGGGGAACCCATAGAAGCCCCAGGTGGCGCGGGGACGGAGCGCCTTGCACTCCTGCATCGTGCGGACCATGAAGTCCATGCCGGCGGCCTCGAACTCCTCGGCGGCTCGTTGCTCGACCTGCTGCGCGTTCAGATTGGGGAATCGCGCGCGGACCCAGTCGCGCGACATCGTCTTCATCTGCGGGATCGCTAGGGTCGCCCAGGTGGGGTGCCACGACTCGAAGTCGAGAATCGCCGTGCCATCCCACGCCGGATCGGGGAGGGCCGCAATGACGTCGCGCCGGAGTTTCGTCACATGGGTGTTCCAGTTCGTCCGTTGTGGGATGCCCTCGTTCTCGATCGAGACCACTCCGTTGGTCGGGTTGGTCCAGACGCGCGGGTACTTCCCCACCAGGTGCTGGTAGAACATGTACGACTTGCCCGTCTGGATCGGAAGGCCCGAAAAGTTGATGGCGGCATCCTGAGGGCCGGTCGGGTTCCAATAGATCGGCAGCGGCGTTCCACCGGTCCCGCCGGCGGGTGGTGTCGTCTGGGCGTGGGCCATCAGCCCGCACGCCGCCAGGGTTCCGATCGAGCACATGGACATGAACGCTCGTAGCGTCATCAGCAATCCTCCAAGAAGGGGGTGGGGAGCGCTGCTCTCAACTTCTCCGTCGGGTGATAGCATCGGATCGGTTCCCGTCGGTGATGAGGTCATGGACCGATTCTGCCTGAAAAGGGGGCGAGTCTGGGACGCCGGGGCAAGCGGCGCGGCGCGCGACCGCCGCGCGTGGATGTACAGCCGAGCACGAGAAAAAATGCGGGTTGACGCTTGACAACCCGCCGCGCTATTTCAGCCCTGTTTTCTCCCGGACCCACGCGACGACCAACTCAATCACCGCCGGGCTGACGGTTTCCTCGATCTCCGCGTACTCCGCCATGGTTCCATTCGCGCACGTCTGAAGGAGGTGGTTCAGCCCCGGCATCTCTTTGATCGTGACATCCGTGTTGCCCGCCTCTTTCAGCGCCGCCTCGATCCCCGGGATCGTCTCCTTCGGCGGGACCTGAAGGTCGCGCTCGCCCACGATCGCCAGCACCGGCACGCGCACCTTGCGCAGCGACCCCGCCGCGCCGAACGAAAGGAATGACCGGAACCACGGCGATTGCAGCGAAGCGTGCTGCTGCGCGGCCTGCGCGTTCGCTTCTTCGTCGCTCGTCTCGACACCCATC
>JAGVLZ010000229.1 GCA_020054055.1 Phycisphaerales bacterium | reverse complement strand
TTGTGGTCGTCGAGCTGCCCGAGGGCCGGGCGGCCGATGATGCCGGTCGGCGCGAACTGGTCGAGTTTGCGCTCCGTTTTCAGGCGACGCTCGGTTCGGACCCGGAGGCCCAGCGGCTCGTCGCGTGGGCTCGATTCGGGCGGGACCCGGAGTTTGCCCGGTTCGCACGAGAGGTCATGCTCCCGAGCGGAGCGTTCTACCTCGACGACGCCGCGCTTCAGGAACTCGTTCGCCGGATGCGACCGGATCGCGTGCGCGAGCGGATCGCACGGAACGAGACGTTGATTGCCGCGCCCGGACCCGCGGGGGGCGCTCTCGCCGATGGAGTGCGGAACGATCCGCTGCGGCTCTTTGAGCTCATCCCCAGTGAGTTGTCGGCCGCTGTCGGCGCCGGCTCGGGTAGAGAGGGGCGTTCGATCGGATCAGCGGGGGGAGAGGCAACAGGGTTTTCCGGCGACGGACGGGCGTTATTGATCCAGATCGGCGGCCGGCGTTCGTCGAGCGATCTTGACTTTGCGGTCCAACTGACCGATGCCGTCGCTTCGCGGGCGAGCGCGTCGAACACGACCGGGCTGCGGGTCGATCTCGCGGGGCCGTCGGCGATCGCCGCCACGACGTCGCGCGTCATCCGCGGCGATGCGATCGTGACCACTCTGGCGTCAGTCGCGCTGCTCTACATGCTGTTCGTGATCTTCTACCGACGCTGGATGGCGGCGCTGCTGATCGGCTGGGTCGCGGTGGTGGGGATCTTGGCCGGGATCGGCGTGTTCGCGTTGTTCGCCTCGGCCGTTTCGCCTTTGGCGGCGGTCATCGCGGCGCTGCTCGCCGGACTTGGCGTGGATTACGGCATCCATTTCATGTCTCACTACGACGCGTGCCGAGCGCAGGGACTCGACAGCGCGAGCGCGTCCATCGAGGCCTTCCGCCGCATGGCCTTGCCGATCGTCACCAACTGTTTCACCAGTATTTTCGGCTTCGCCTCGCTGTGGCCCTCGGACACGCAGATGCTGAGGGACTTCGCCGTGATGGGGGCTTCGGGGCTGCTCGGTGCGCTGGCCTCGGTGTTCGTTCTCATGCCGGCGATGCTGCGGCTTTTCGATCGAGGGTCGCACGCGGGTGTGCCGGGCGGGCCGCGGTTCGGGGGGCTCGCGGACATCGTCGCTCACCGCCCGCGGATGTGGATGACCTCGTCGCTCGTGGTTCTGTCAGTGGCCGTCGGCGCCGCGGGCTTGCAGGGGTTCATCCCGACGCTCGAATCTGACTTGACGGTCATGCATCCCCGCCCCAATCGGGCGTTGGATGTCACCGGCGAGGTGGTCACCCGCTTCTCGGGCCAGGGGGAGTTCATCCCGGTCGAAGTACGCGCGGAGTCTTCCGAAGCGCTCGTGGCCAAGGCCCACGATGCGGCGCGAGCGCTCCGTTCGGAGGCGTGCCAGGAGGTCGGCGTCGTGGGAGTCTCGGGGCTGCACCAACTCCTCCCGGATCCGCGCGGGGTTTCCCGCGCGCTCGATGGGCTCGCAGAGGCCGACGCGGAGCGCGCGGTGCGGTCGTTCGACGCCGCGCTCGCCGAAAGCGTGTTCGATCCGTCGTACTACGGCGCGTACCGGGATATGCTGCGCTCGCTGCTCTCATCGCGGCAGCCTCCCGCCGTTGCGGTGCTGAGCACCTTTCCATCGCTCGCCGAACGGCTTTTTCCGGCGTCGGCGCTCGATGCCGGCACCCCGCCCACCGACACCGTCATCCTCGTGCGTCTGTCATCCCCGTTGCACGATCGAGCCCAGCGCCGGCGCACCATGGATGTGCTGGACAAGGCTCTCGCGCCCTTCCCCGGCGTCACGGTCGCCGGCGTGGCGGCGGTCTCCGACGAACTCGAGGACGCCACGCGCGCAAGCCTGCCGCAGGCCGTGGCGATCTCGGTTGTCCTCGTGATCGGATGGCTGCTGATCGTGTTCCGCAAACCGATGGATGTTTGCCTCGCGCTCATTCCCCTGGTCTTTGCCGCGTTGGCGACGGTCGCCTTCATGGTCGCGACGAAGCAGAAGTTCAACCCGATGAACAGCGTCGCGATCCCGCTTCTCGACGGGATCGCGGTCGACGCGGGGGTCTTTCTGGTCTCGGCCGCGCGGGCGCATTCGGGTACGCGCGATGGGCTGCGCCCGCACCTCCGCACGACGGCGCCCGCGGTACTCCTCGCGGCGACGACGACCATGACCGGATTCGGAGCATTGTGGTTCACGCACACCCCCGCCATACGGTCTTTCGGGATGGTCGCGGCGGTGGGGATCTTCGCGTCGATGTGCGGCGCGCTGTTCGTGCTGATGCCGATCCTCTTCGGTCGAGCGAAACGGAGCGAGCAAGTCTGAGCGTCAACGGTGATGCGCTCTTCCGTCGAGAGGGCCGAGAGTCCGCGCCATCATTCGACTCAGGTCTTGGTGGAGCGCGACAAAGGAGTCGACGAGGCGTGCTTCGAGCCCCTCCGGTGATCCGGTCGGTGCGAGCGGCGGGCCGAGCATCACGCCGTATCGTGTGCGGCGGAGCGGAAGCCAACTGGCGAACTTGGAGTACGCATCCGTTCCGATGAGGACGCACGGCACGATCGGTGCGTCGGCAAGCAACGCGATTCGGCCGATCCCCGGCTGGATGCGCCGGCTGTGAATCGCCGAATCAAGCCCCCTTCGAAGACCTCCCTCCGGGAACATGACGACGGTGCGGCCCCGCCCGAGGCGGTCGAGGATGATCCGAACAGTCTTGGCGTCCGGGCGAGATCGGTCCAGAGGGAACGCGTTCAGCGAGCCGTAGAACCACGCAACAAGTGGGTTTCGGAAGACCTCCACGATGCTCACGAAGTCGAGCAGGCGCCGGTGGTGCGCAATGAGCACCGCGACGTCGTACGGGCTCTGGTGCGTCGCGGCGATGATGCACGGCCCCGTGGCGGGAACACGCTCCGCGCCGATCACCACAGGCGAACCGCTCAGCCAGAACACATGACGCCCGAGAAACCGGACAGTTCTGTAGAAGGCGTCACTCATGGTTCGATCCGGGGACTCCGGTCAGGGGATCATCTCGTCTCGAAGTCCTGATTCGTTGAGGAGTCGCTTGTAGGTCCGCACGAACTCGTCACCGAGCCGGCCAGCGAGTTCCATCCGATCGGCCCGGCGTGACGCCGTGCGCGGCGGCGGCATCACCTCCCGGCCGAACGCCACCCA
>JAGVLZ010000268.1 GCA_020054055.1 Phycisphaerales bacterium | reverse complement strand
CGTTTGGCGAGCGCGGCCAGGTTGGCTTCGAGCATGGAGGGTCCGGTCGGTCGGGCCGCGACGGGTTGGGAGGCAAATGTGGTCATTCGGAACGCGCGGGGAGCGGGGCACGAGCGCGAACCGATCGCGCCGCCGAGGGTTCGGTCCTCTTGCCACTATCGGACCCTTGGGGGGGGGTGGTCCAAGAAAGTTCGTGCCTTGGAGGGAACTGCCCGGACCCGGCGACGAATCGGCGAACGGAACGGGGAACGTGGACAGTGGACAGTGAACAGTGGACAGTGGCCAGTTGACAGTGATTCAGAGGAATCTCCATGCACCTTCTTGCCGAACTTCCGCCTCCGCCCGCCTTTGACCGCTGGGTGCTCGAGCAGCCGTTGCCGCTCGCGGCGGTGTGCTTCTTTGTCGCGGTGGCGGTGGTGATCGCGCTGCGACGTCGTGGCGAGTTGAAGCGCGGGCTGATCGGGGGCGCGATCCTCGCTTTCACGGGCGCGGGGGTCCTGGCGGCCGGGATGTTGGTCGAGACGCCGCGCGAGAGGCTCAGTTTTCTGACGGCGGAGTTCATCCGGCGCGTCTTCGCCGCCGATGCGGAGTGGGCGGAGAAGACCCTGAGCGACCCGCTGATGATCGCGTCGGCCGGTCAGGTCTTCGATTCGATGGGCAAGGAGCAACTGCTCGCGACGATCCGGAACTTCGAGGCCTTCGGCACCAGGGAATGGACGCAGAAGTCCTGGGGCAGCGCGATCGACGGCGAATACTCGGGGCGGACGCAGGCCACGATCCGCGTGAGCGCGCGGTATCTGGGAAACCAGACGCTGCCCAGCACCTGGGAGTTCACCTGGCGTCTCGGCCGCGATGGCGAATGGGTGATCACGCGGATCGAGTGCCTGACGATGTTCGGCCAGCCGCCTCGGATGAACTTGGAGCGCGATGCGCGGAACATCGCGAATACGAAGCCCGGCGACGGCAAGGGGGGATTGAGGCCCGATGCATTTTGAGGTGCCGACCACCGACGCGCTCTGGCAGGCGTACCTCGACTGCCGGTATCGCAACCTGTACGAGCCATTCGGCCTGCCGCGGGGCGTGAACACGAGCGAACTCGACTCGCCGCGTTCGCGCCCCGAGGTGATGCACGGGATGGTGCTGGTCGATGGGGCGGTCGCGGCGTGCGGGCGGCTGGATTTTCAGCCTGTTCACGCGGCGGGGCCGTCGTCGCAGTTGCGGTACTGCGCGGTGGACGGGCCGTTCCGGGGGAGCGGCGCGGGGCAGATGCTGCTGGCGCGATTCGAGGAGGAATCGCGCTCGCGCGGGCTGAACCGGCTGTGGATGGAGGCGCGGGTGGCGGCGGTGAACTTCTACGCGCGGCTGGGGTACGTCGATATCGGCGCGGGGCCGACGAAGTACGGGGTGATCCCGCATCGGATCATGGAGAAGCGATTGGATACGCCGATCCCAATCTCATTGATCTGAACGGCCGGCAGGCGGAAGGGATGACTCTTGATTTCTGAGGAGAACGGCCTCCATAACGCGTTTGAGAGTCGAGCCGGAGAGATACCCGGTGCTGGGCATGTTCAGCCTTTCACGACCGATCGGGAAGCGCCACCTGGGAAGAAACCAGGTTCGCTCCGACAGATTCGTTGCCGCGCGAGGGTTCGTCGCGCGGCTTGGCGCTTCGACTTTGTCGAAGTCTCGCAACCCTTCACGCTCCGGCGTCGTGGTGCCGACCACCACGCGAAGCAGACGTGATGATTCGATCTCGGCCCGTGTTGAGATCAGCAAAACCGGCCGAGTCTTCGGCGCGCCGCCATCAATTGGGGGACATTCGATCCAGAAGATCTGACCCTGACGAAATGATGCGGGCGTTCCCACACCTGAAATGATACTTCACGTTTCAGAGACTTGTCCGTCCGGTTGCCTCTCGGCACGCGCGCTCGGCGTCAGCCATGACGCTTGCATGGTTCGCGTCAAACCATGCGTTGAGTGCTTTGAGGGACTTCGACTTTGCAACCCGATCAGGAGTTCTCCGGGCGACGGGAACCCATTCAATGGCCACATCCGCCCTTACTTGACCATCACGCCACTCAAAGGCCTTCGGCGTTGAATAGATCGGGAAAGACTGGACCACGGTCTCACTCATCTCGAAGCCTCGGGTGTGGGTGGCGCAACAATTCTTATCGGGGACTGAGCGAGAATGCCACCATCGCATCTTGCTGTGAACCAATACAGGCCCGCTCGCTCGATCACAAACGGGATCACGGGCACACAAACGGTATACACGTCGAGTGGGTCCTTCTTATCAGGCAAGTCGGCCCGAAACTTGAACACCGGGTCCCCGCTTGCCGCCTCGTCGAGCGTGACCTCCAACATCTTGTTGCCATAGACGTTTTGGACCCTCACATACGCTACATATCCGTTGGGAAACGCTGAGAGAACGGCTGGCAGTCCGGGAACAACAATTGTGCCGATCACGCCATGAAGCGTGTGCTTTCCCTTCCCTTGGCTTATCACCACGTCATCACAGAGCAGTATGCAGTTACAGGTCGGCGGCTCCGCCGTGCCTGCCCTTGACTTGGAGCGGCCCTTCTTCGCCATACCTGAAAGACTACCCGAAGGTCTCCTACGCGTGCGCGATCGGCCCCTTCCGCCTCGAATCCGCGATGTAGGGCTGGAGGTTGTCGCCCGGGCAGACGGTCTGGCCGAGTTCGCGGTGGGTGAAGACGTTGCCGGGGGAAACCCGGTAGCGCTCCATCTGCGAGACGACGAAGCGGTCGAGGGCCATCAGTTGCGCCTGCGTGGGGCGCTGCTGCATGAAGTTGCCAAGGCAGCAGATGCCGAGGTTCCCCTCGTTGGTCCTGGCGACGTGGGCCCCTTGCCATTCGAGGGGGCGGCCCTGCCAGATGCGCCCGGCGGGGTCGATGACGTAGTGGTACCCGATATCGCCGAAGGGCTCGCCCGGGCGGTTGAGGTGGGCGTTGCGGATCTGTTCGAGACGCCGGGCGGCGGCCGCCTTGTCGGTCGAGGCGAAGGTGTCCATGCCGTCGTGGTGGATGGTGATGCGGTAGTAGGGCCTCGCGCGTTGCATCCGCGCCGGGATGACCCCGCCGCGTGCCCACTCGGAGCGGGGGATGACCCCGCCGGGCAACTGGATGTTCGGCACGCCCGGCTTGACGGGGATCGG
>JAGVLZ010000235.1 GCA_020054055.1 Phycisphaerales bacterium | reverse complement strand
GGGGCTCGACCCGCGGACGATCAAGAAGCACGCGTTCCGCGGCTGGTCCTACGCGGACCTCCCGGCCGGCGCTCGCGCCGCGGCGGACACCGAGGGGATGGTCCGTCAACTCGCGAGCGACGGCGCGGCCGACTTCATCTCTCCCGTCTTCGAGGACGAGCACGGGCCGCGCATCGTGACCCGCGACATCCTCGTCGGTTTTCACGACGACCTGACGCACGAGCAGGCGGACCAGGTGATCGCCGACATGCAGATGGGCGAGATCGTGGCCCGCGACTACTCGGGGATGCGCAACCTGTACCTGGTGCGCAGCGCGTCGCGCAACGGGTTTGAGGTGCTCGAGAAGGCGAACGCCGCGGCGATCCGCGACGAAGTGGCCTACGCCGAGCCGGACATGATCTTCACCGCCATCCCGGAACTGATCCCCAACGACCCGATGTTCAGCCAGTTGTGGGGCATCCGGCAGGGGAGCGACTTTGACATGGACGGCGACGAGGCCTGGGACACGACCATCGGCTCGCCCACGGTCATCTCCGTCGTCGTCGATGACGGGATCATGCTCTCGCACATCGACCTCGACAACAACATCGCCAACGCGATGGACTTCACCGGCTCGGGCACCGGGGGCGACCACATCGCCTCCAACCCCTGCGAAGGCCACGGCACGAACGTCGCCGGGTGCATCGCCTCGGAGATCAACAACTCACAGGGTGTCACGGGCATCGCGCCCGGCACGCGGCTCGGCGCCGCCAAGTTCGCCGTGCTCAACGTCCCCTGCGACGGCACCGCGGCCAGTTGCGGATCCTGCCTCGTGAACGCGATTAACTGGACCACCACGATCGGCGCGAAGGTGCTGAACATCTCCTACTCGACCGGTTTCTCCGGTGCGGTCGATGCCGCGTTCCAGAACACGCGCAACGCGGGCGTCGTCCACTTCGCCTCGACGGGAAACAGCGGCGCGGGCACCATCGCCTACCCGGCCAGCAGCAACTTCGTCCTGGGCATCGGCTCCGTCGATCAGAGCGGCGGCAAGTCCTCATTCAGCCAGTTCGGCACCGGCATCTCGCACATGGCCCCCGGCTCGGGCATCCGCACCACCAACCGCGGCGGGGGCTACGCGACCGTCTCGGGCACGTCGTTCTCGTCGCCGTACGCCGCGGGAGTCGCGGCGCTCGTCTTCTCGCGCAACCCCTTCCTCACCGCTCTCGAAGTCGAAACGATCCTCCAAAACACTTGCCAGGACATGGGCACCGCGGGCTACGACACGACCTTCGGCTTCGGACTCACGAATGCGCGCGCCGCCGTCCTCGCCACCCCGGCCCCCGCGCCCCCGGCGAACTTCAACCTCAGCACGCCCTCCAACGGCGCGACGAATGTCATCCGTCTCCCGTCGTTCGAGTGGACCAGTTCGCAGTTTTCGCAGAACTACGAACTCACCGTCGACGACAACTCAGACTTCAGCAGCCCGGTGCTCGTCGAGAACACCACGCTCACCAACTTCATCATGTCGGGCACGCCGCTGGTCGCCAACACGACCTACTTCTGGAAGGTGCAGGCGAGCAACCCGCTGGGCATGACGGACTCGACGCCCATGATGTTCTCGTTCACCACCATCTCCGTCCCCCCGTCATCTTTCAGCCTGTCGCAGCCCGCGGACGGGGCGACGGGCGTCTCGCTCACGCCGACTTTCCAGTGGACCACCGCCAACCTCTCCGAGACCTACACCATCCAGGTGGACAACGACAGCGATTTCAGCAGCATTATCGTGAACACCAACACCACGCTCCAGACCTTCAGCCTCCTCTCGCCGCTGATGCCGGGCGTTCAGTATTTCTGGCGCGTCTTCGCGAACAACCCCATCGGCTCGACGCTGAGCAGCCCCGCCTCGCGCTCGTTCACGACCATCGCCACCCCGCCGCAATCATTCAATCTCCAGTCACCCGGCGACGGCGCGACGGTCACGACGTTTACCCCGACGCTGAACTGGAGCGATTCGTTCTCGTCTGATTCGTACCGCATCCAGGTGGACGACCTCCAGACCTTCGCCAGCCCCGAGGTCAACATGACGGGGCTGACCTCCTCCGACTTCACCATCCCGCAGGGGGTGCTGACCAACAACATCCGCTACTACTGGCGCGTCTTCGCGGTGAACACCGTGGGCGAGACGGCCTCGTCCCCCGCGGTCTACAACTTCGCCCTGATCGTCCCCACCTGTTGCCCAGGCAATGCCGACAAGGTCCAGCCCGGCTCCGTCACCTTCTCCGACGTCACCACTGTCCTCGCCAACTTCGGCGAAACGTACCCCAACGGCGACGGCGCGGGGGACTCCGACTGCAACGGCATGGTCAACTTCTCCGACGTCACCAGCACGCTGGCCAACTTCAACAACATCTGCAACTGAGCGCGTCGGCTCGCGGAATCTGAAACTTGTGAAGGGGCGGAGGCGAGTCCTCCGCCCCTTTTTTCGTGGGCGCGTGGTGCGGCGTATCGGGCCTCGCGGCGACGAGTCAACAGCGAGAACGTGCTTCGCCGCAAACCGCCGCACCTGACGCTCTCCACCTATCGCGAGGTCGCCGACTTCGATCCGCTTGAGTTCCAGGTGCGCGATGCGTCCCCCCGGGGCGCTCGGCAATGCGGACGACATCGGAGTGGTCGATTCTGAGGATATTGGTTACATGCTCGAGAACTGGGGCTCGCGGTACGACGCGGGGGGGACCGAGCAAACTTCCCCTATTTCAACCGCGCCGTGTGCAACCTCCTTCTCCGGCAGCGGGGCGTAGGTACGATTGCCGCGTTGGCACTCCGCGAACACATCGATTCGTGGCACATGAGGGCTTCGAAACGGTGTGCGCCGGGGCTGTCAGTGAGTGTTGCTTCGCACAACGGGCCGTGACATCACGAGGTAATCAGAATGCCGGAACACGAACCAATCTCCGGCCGCGGGGATGAGACCACGGCACCCGATCGCTGCGTCATCCCGGCCCGCCTCATCGCCAACTCGGCCGAGTGGGTGCGCGTCACGCTCTCGAGCATCGGCGACGGGGTCATCACCACCGACCGCGACGGCCGGGTCACGTTTCTGAACCCGGTCGCTCAGGCGCTGACGGGCTGGCCGCAGGAGCAGGCCGTCGAGGGGGGAGGCGTCCCGATCGAGCGCGTTTTCAACATCGTCAACGAAGAGACGCGAGCCAAGGTCGAGAACCCGACGGTGCGGACACTGCGGGAGGGGGTGATCGTCGGCCTGGCCAACCACACGCTCCTGATCGCGCGGGACGGCACCGAGCGGCCCATCGCCGACAGCGCGGCGCCCATCCGAAG
>JAGVLZ010000125.1 GCA_020054055.1 Phycisphaerales bacterium | reverse complement strand
CGAAGGTGTGCGCGGCGTTGTCGCCCTGTGGCTCGGCGATGGCGTGCATCTCGGTTCCGGTGCCGTGGAGCATGTCGCCGAGGCTTGTGACCTCGCCGTGGAAGAGTTGGACGCGGACCTCGGCGGGTTTGAGCGCGCCGAGGCTGACGAGGGCGCGGACTCGGACGGGGGTGCGGACGGGGATGGAGGTTGTGACGTTGCTCTCGACCTTTCGGATGCTGACTTCGGCCCAGTGATGTCGGAAGTGGTTGATCTGCGCGGCGAGGCCCTTCGCGCCTGCGAGACTGTCGGCGAGGAGGGTGTGGGCCACGCCGTGGCCGAGGAGGTAGAACTGCTCGGTGTAGTCGGCGACCATGCGGTTGGTCGAGAATCGCGGTGTGTAGGCGCGGATGGAGCCTTTCATGCGGTGGATCCATTTGCGTGGCAGGCCGCTCTCATCGCGTTGATAGAACTCGGGGAGGATCTGTCGTTCGAGGAGGTCGTAGAGGGCGCGTGATTCGACGGCATCCTGGAGTGCGGGGTCGTCGTAGGCCTCGCCCTTGCCGACGGAGAATCCGATGTTGGGGTCGTGCCCCTCGTCGTACCAGCCGTCGAGGATGGAGACGTTGATGACGCCGTTCATGGCGGCCTTCATTCCGCTGGTTCCGCTGGCCTCCATGCCGCGGCGCGGGGTGTTGAGCCAGATGTCGCAGCCTTGGACGAGTCGTCGGCCGACCTCGATGTCGTAGTCCTCGAGGAAGACGATGCGGTTGAGGTGGTCGCTTTCTGAGGCGAACTTCACGATCTGTCGGATGATGTCCTTGCCCGGTCCGTCGGCGGGGTGCGATTTGCCGGCGATGAGGAGTTGCAGCGGTCGTTCCTTGTTGTTGAAGAGTGCGCGGAGGCGGTCTGGGTCGTGCATGAGGAGGGTGCCTCGTTTGTAGGTTGCGAAGCGGCGTGCGAAGCCGATGGTGAGGATGTCTGGGTCGAGTGCGGCGGCGGATTTTTCGATTTCGTCGTGTCCGAGGCCTCGGGCGCGCATTTGTTTGCGGATGCGTTTGCGGCACCAGGTGACGAGTTTTTCGCGTTGTCGGCCGTGGGTTCGCCAGAGTTCCTCGTCTGGGACTTCGTTGATCGAGTTCCAGGTTTCGTAGTCGGTGGGGTCGAGTTGCCAGTCTGGGCCGAGGTAGCGGTCGAAGAGTTTCATGAGGTTCGGGCTGATCCACGAGCGTGCGTGGACGCCGTTGGTGACGTGGGCGATGGGGACTTCTGGCTCAGGGACTCCCGGCCAGATGTTCTGCCACATGGCGCGGCTGACCTGGCCGTGGAGTTTGCTGACGGCGTTGCAGGCGTTGCTGGTGCGGAGTGCGAGGACGGCCATGGAGAAGTACTCGCTCTTGTCGAAGACATTGGCGCGGCCGAGGGCGAGGAGCCCCTCGGGGTCCAGACCCATGCGGTGCAGGTAGGGGGCGAAATACCTCTCCACGAGTTCCGGGGCGAAGCGGTCGATGCCCGCGGGGACGGGGGTGTGGGTTGTGAAGAGGTTCGCGGCGGCGGAGGCTCGATTGGCCTCGTCGAAGTTCACGCCGAAGCGGTCGCGGAGCGTGCTGATGCGTTCGATGGCGAGGAAGGCGGCGTGTCCCTCGTTGATGTGGAAGACGGTGGGTGTTTCGCCAACTTTCGCGAGGGCGCGGACGCCGCCGATGCCGAGGACGATCTCCTGCTGGATGCGGGTTTCGATGTCCCCGCCGTAGAGGGTGCGGGTGATGTCGCGGTCCTCGCGGCGGTTCTCTGGGAAGTTGGTGTCGAGGAGATAGAGGGGGATGCGGCCGACGTTGCATCGCCAGACGCCGATGGTCACTTGGCGGTCGGGGAGTTCGACGCTGACGCGGTACTGCTCGCCGGTTTCGGGGTCGATGAGTCGGTGGATGGGCTGGTTGGGGAAGTCGATGTCGGGGTATGTTTCCTGCTGCCATCCGTCGGCGTTGAGGTACTGGTGGAAGTATCCGCAGCGGTAGAGGAGTCCGACGCCGCAGAGGGGGAGTCCGAGTTCGGATGCGGACTTGAGGTGATCTCCGGCGAGGCATCCGAGGCCGCCGGAGTAGATCTGGAAGCACTCTGTGAGGCCGAACTCGGCGGAGAAGTAGGCGATGCGCATTGGTCCCGAGGCGGGGTCGATGGTCTGGCCCCGCGCATCGTGTGCGGCGGGGGCGCCTTCGAGGAACTGCGGGTACTGGCGCTGGAACCAGGAGTTGCGCGTCATGTGCGAGCGGAAGCGTGCGTGGACGTTGTTCAGGTTGTGGAGGTAGGACTGGTCCTCGGCGGCGCGGTCGAGGACGGACTGTCGAACCAGGCCGAGGAGTCTCACTGGGTTGTGGTAGGTCTCCTGCCACAGGTCGCGGTCGAGGCGTTTGAAGAGGTCCACGGCTTCCGGGTGCCACGTCCACCAGAGATTGTGCGCCAGTTCGAGGAGCGGGCGCAGGGGGGGAGGCAGGTCCGGCACGACTCGGAACGAACGGATGCGGGCTTGGCCGGCGTGGAGCATGGAGCGCCTCGGGGGTGTTCTCGGACGTGTGGCCGCGGGCATCAAGGCTACGCGACCCGTAGGATTATTGATCGTCTGGAATGATCGGGCAATGCACCCTTGTCAGCCCCGATCCGGCGATCCTGGGCTCCCGATGGGTTTCCCGATCAGCCACGATAGTTCCGGTCGGCAGAAAAGCATCGCTGCGCCGAGGTACGCGACCCCTCCGGTCAGGCAGTCGGCGGCTAGGCGAAGCCAATGTTGGGCCATTGTCGAGGGGTTTTCGAGAGGCCAGAGGAACCGGAGCGCGGCGAGAACGGCCAGCATGGCAGCGGTCGCGATCGCGGCGCGAAGGAGTGCGTGGGCCGTGGCTCGATCGACGAGCGGTTGGCCCGCGTTCAGACTTCGATGCGCGAGCCAGGCGAGTGCGACGAGTTGGATGGCGGCGGCGATGGAACTGGCGAGGGCCAGGCCGGACTCTTTGAGGGGCCACATGAGGGCGAGGCTGAGCACGAGGCTGAGGGTCATCGTGATGAGTGAGATGGTGGTTGGGAGTTTCGTGTCGCCCTTGGCGTAGAAGGCTCGCGTGAGGATGTGCGTGATCGAATAGGCGCCGACGAGGAGGGCGTACATGGTGAGGCATGGTGCGATGCGGGCCGCGCCTTCCGCGGTGACGGCGCCGCCTTGGTAGATGACCGAGGTGAGGTCCGCGGCGACCCAGATCAGGCCGGCGGTTGCGGGCAGCCCGATGAACGCGGCGAGGCGGATGGAGCGGCGGAGCGTATCGGCGAAGCGTTCGGGTTCATCGGCGAGACGTGCGAGGGCGGGGAAGGCGGCGGTGGCGAGGGCGATGCCGAAGATGCCGAGGGGGAACTGATAGAGGCGCTGGGCGTTGGTGAGTGCGGCGCCCGCGCCTTCGTCGAGCGGGTAGGGTGAGCCGAGGATGGTTGGGCCGAAGTAGATTGGCCATCCGACGATGAGCCATGATTCGATGAGGGTGGTGATCTGGAGTCCGCCGAGGCCGATGGTGATGGGGAGCATCTTCTTGAACATGCGTGCGACGGATTCGCGGGCTCCTTGGAAGGAGCGGCTCCATGAGGTGATGGCGCGGAGGTCGTGGAAGCACCACGCCGTTTGAAGCACGCCGGCGAGGGTGACACTGGCGGCGACGGCGAGGGAGGTTGTTTCCGCGGGCCATTCGAGCAACCGCGAACCCATGAGGGCGGCGGCGATCATGCAGATATTGAGGATGATGGGCGCGCCGGCTTGGGCGGCGAACCGGCCGTGGGATTGCAGCATCCCGCCGAGGATGGCGGTGAGGCAGACGGTGGGCATGAAGGGGAGCATGAGTGCGAGCAGGACGAGCGCGCGGCGGCCGTTGTCGGGGAGTTGGATCGACAGCAGGACGGCGATGATGACCAGTTCCAGCGCGAGGACGAGCGCGCCGAGGGCGGCGGTCATGAGGGCGACGACGAGCGAGGCGAAGCGTGCGGCGAGCGCGGGTTCTTTCTTCAGGAGTCGGGCGTATTCGGGGATGAAGGCGGCGGAGAGGGCGCCCTCGCCGAAGAGTCGTCGGAAGGTGTTGGGGAACTGGAAGGCGATGGCGAAGGCGGTGCCGAGGGCGGTGACGCCGAAGAGTCGTGCGAGGATCGCGTCGCGCGCGAGTCCGAGGACGCGGCTGACGAGCGTCAGGGCGGCGAAGGTTCGTGCGTGGCGGACGATGTGTTGTTCGGGGGGAGTCAAGGAAAAGTGGAAAGTGGAAAGTGGAAATAAGGACCGGGGCGAACAGACCGCTCATCTTCTTCGGAGGCGCGCGAAGACCAAAGCGGCGATGGTGACGAGCGTCACGCCCGCGGCGTTGGCGAACCAGTCGTCCCATGCGGCGACGCGGTTGATGGCCGGGATGACCTGGGTTGATTCGTCGAAGGCGCTGTAAGAGAGGCTGATGATTCCGGCGATGAGGATGTTGCGGTGCGACCAGATGGGGCCGAAGTAGGCGCAGGCGATGCACAGGGCGGTCCAGAGGCCGAAGACGGTCATGTGGACGATCAGGTCCGGGCGCGGGATCGGCCCTTCGATTTTTACGCCCGGGGCGTGGGTGAGGAAGTAGACGAGCAGGACGTAGAGCCAGAAGGCGCCGATGCGGCGGTCATGGCGGATCGTCACCGGGCGGCTCCGACGGCCCCCGGAACCGCGCCGGGAACGATGGTCACTTCGGGAGTTTCGGCGGCGGGAAGGGGGGCAGCGCGGCGGG
>JAGVLZ010000233.1 GCA_020054055.1 Phycisphaerales bacterium | reverse complement strand
CGGGGGTGCTGAGCATGGGCGCCGCGGCGTGCGCGGCGAGGGCCACGCAAGCGGAAGCGAGGAACGGGGTCAGCAACTTGGTCACTGGATGCACGCGAAGTCTCCGTGGACGGGCCGCCGAACTGTAGTTCGGAAATGGGGTCGGAGCGTTGCACGGCGCTCGTGGCGGTTCGCACGGATCGGGGAGGCCAAACAGGCGGAGTTGTCGGCACGAGGGGGCGCGAATGCTCACTCCCCGATGTAGACCGACCCCGTGGAAGCGAGGACTCGCACGGGGAGTTCGCCCGTCGGGGAAGTCAGGACGATCTGGGCATTCGCGCCGTCGGCCAATCTTCCGAAGGCGTCGAAGACGATCGCGCCGTCCTTGCCCCCTTCGAGTCGAAGGCCGATGTCCGGGAAAGATTCGGCGGTCCCCAACTCCACTTCGTAGGGCGAACCATCCGGCTTGGTGATGGGGACTTCGGGGTCGGATTGTCGCGCGATCCAGTAGCGTGCGGCCGCGTCGTCCACGCGGACGATGAAGGGGTCCTGCGGCTCATTCAGGGTCGAAGCTTGGGTGAACTCGAGGTCGGCCGCGAGCACGGTGGCGGCGGAGATCAGTTTGAGCGAATCGTTCGGGCGCAAAGCCGGGAGCGCGACGGTCACCAGGATGGCGATCACGACGAGCGCCATGAGCAGGTCGATGAGGAGGAAGCCCCGCCGAAGGGGCGGCGTGCGCGGCGCGGTGCCTCCGCCTCGGCCGGCGTGCGCGACGTTCAATCGTCGTCCTCCATTTCCCATGCGCTGTGGGCCGGGCGCCTGGACTTCAACTTGCCTTTGGTGCGAACTTTCAGACTGGCCGCGGCTTCGTCGTCTTCGTCCCCGCCGAGCAGGTCGTCGATCACCTCCTCGACGACGGTGGTGGTCGACTTTACAAGCGGTTCGAGGCCGAACCCGCCCGCCGTCGTCGCGGTCGCGGTCGACAGCGGCTTCCAGCGCACTGTTTCCGCGAGGGCGGCTTTGGCGGCATCCGCGATCATGACGCTCGATCCGGTCATGCCGAGGGTCGTGGTGGCCTTGCCCAAGGCGGTGGCGATTTCCGGGAGGAGCAGGCCGTCGGTGCCGTAGAGCGGGCCATTTTCGGCGCAGTAGCCGATGCGTGGGTCGAGTCGCGGGTCGTAGAGCAGGCTGGCCCCCTCGCGGAGGCGGAAGTCGCCCGCGGTGGTGCGGCCGATCAGGCCGCAGTTGGCGCCGATCTCCACGGTGCCTTCCGGGTTATGCAGCGAGGCGACGGCGAGTGCCCTGTTCATGAAGTCGTACTTCGAGCCGACCTTTCCGCCAGACGCGCTGCCCAGCGCGAGGAACCGGCACCGCGCCGGGGCGTAGTAGGTGACGACCGAGGTGGTGGAGCGCGTCGTGTTGGACGCGACGGCCTTGGTCAGCGCGACGACCGAGTCGTCGAAGGATACATCGCCTCCGGTGAAGAAGACGACCGACGACGAAGCGTTGCCGAACGCGATGACGGACTTTTCCTTCAAGGAGATCGTCCCCTCGACATGCACATAGACGGTTCCGACCACCTGGAGGGTGCTGGCCTTTTCAAGAGTGAGATTCTTGAACTTGTACTTGTCGCCTTTGGTCGCGTCGAGGATGAGGGTGCTGCCGTTGGTGACGGTGATCTGCTGGAAGGTGCCGCCGGCGCTCGCGGTGGCGGTGCCGAGGGCGCCGCTGGAGATCGTCCAGTCCGTCAAGCGGACGATTGGAAGCCCCTTCATGAAGGCGGGGAGTTGCTCCGGGACGGTGGGCATTTTGTAGGAGAGCACTCGACTGCCGTTGCCAACGGATTCCGCGATGGAGCGGAGGCTGCCGCCGGCGTTGTCGTCGACGATGAGGGCGATGTTGTTGGCGGTGCCGTCGTTGGGTGCGACGAGCGAGCCGCTGCTGGCGAAGCCGGTGCCGATGCGGAAGGGTTCGATGGTATCCGCCTCCGGGCTGATGCCCCAGAGGCCGAGGGTCGCGCCCTCCTCCCGCGTGTACGAGTTCTTGGCGAAGACGGCGAACTCGGGGAGTTCCAGCGTGACGGCGTTGTCGATCGGGATGGTGGGGGTCACGCTGAGGTGTCGCTCGATGGTCGCCTGGATGGGACCGACGTGCGCGGTGGCGGTGAGGATGATCTCACGGTCGTCCGGCCCAGGGGTGTTTCCTTCGGGGGTCTTGACGGTCACGTCGACCAGTCCGCCGCCGACCGAGAAGTTTTCGAGCAGGAGCGAATCGGCGCCCAAGCCCGCCTGCCAGTCGATGTACGATTCGAGCATCGCCTCCGCGTAGCGGGCGGCGCCCTCGGCCGACCACTGCGCGGCGCTCATCTCGACGGCGTGCCGCCCGATCTGCGGCGCGGGCTGACGCGAGGTGATGGCCACGCCCGCGAGCACGATGCCCACTCCCAGCGCGATGAGCACGAGGAACATCGCTACCCCGCGGTTGCGGACTCCCCGCGGCTCGGGCGCGTTCATTCGATCAGATTTCATCGTCGTTCCTCTCATGTCAACCTCCCTTTCAATCACCGTCTTATTCCGGCTCCCGATGCGTGAAAAAAGCGAATGCCATCAGCACGTCGGTCGGGTCCTCGGCGCGTCGATCCATGGACAGGGTGAGCCAGAACCTGCTGGCGGCCTGGATCGGCCCCGCGTCGTGCGTCACGGCTCGGCTGATGACGCCGTCGCTGACGGCTTCGGTGCTGGTGTAGCCGAGGAACCGCTGGGCCTCGATCTCGCCGAGAAAGTCGGCGCCTGGGCTGAGGGCGAGGTCGAAGGTCTCCTGCAACTCCGGCGGCCATGCGTCGGGGAAGGTCACCCGCTCGACCGTCATGACGCCGCTGGTGGCGTCGTGCCAGAAGGCGCGGACCTCGCGCAGGTTGACCGTTCCCCCCGGCTTGTCGTCGTTGAGCCAGATGGCGAATCCCTCGTCGGGCTTGTCCTGGAGCAGGCAGAGGCCGGGCTCGGTGAAGGCGCGAAGGCGGATGGACGCGGCGTGGGCGCGCTGGAGGGCGCTGCGCTCGTCGGTGGTGCTGGTGATGGAGCGTGCGACGGCGGTCATGACGGTCGAAAGGGCGAGGCCCGCCAAGGCGGTGATGGAGATGGCGATGAGCAGTTCGAGCATGCTCAGGCCGCGGGGCGCGGGATGGGCGTTGAGGGGCGTCACAGCGCGGGCTCCGGCACGAACGTCTCGAGCGTGGCCAGCGCCCGGAACTCGTCGAAGGCTTCGACCACCACGCGCTGTCCGGTGACTTCGATCCCCAGCCCCGGTTCCACGATGGTGACCTCGGTCACACCGACCCGGCGTCCCAGGGCCCAGACGGTGTCGGGGTAGGGGGCGGCGTCGAGCGTTTCCATCTCGCCCACCGGCTGCTCCGACCCGTTCAGCAGCGCTCGGTCCTCGTAATCGAGGGTCATCAGTTCGGTCATGTAGTCGTCCGCGGCCATGGCCGCGAGAATCTGCTTCTGCCCCTCGAAGGAGAGTGACTGCGCGCTCGTGACGGCCGAGATGACCGCGAGGACGATCATCCCGAGCAGCGTGGAGGCAACGAGCGCCTCGATGAGCGAGAAGGCTCGGCGCGTCGCCCGCCCCCCGCGCCCCGTGGGGTCTCCCGCGATGTTCATCCGTTGGTTCATCATCGTTCGTTCGCCTTCCAGGTGCGGCACCACTCGATCCCGATGGGGGCGGGGCTGCCGACTCCTCATCTGAAAGATCGAATCCGTCGTCGCGGAATGACGGCTGACGCAAGACGATTGGGCGCGGGAACCGCCTATCGGGCGTCAGACGCGGAACAAGCCCCCCCGAACCCCCCGAAACTCGTGTCGCGATCGTCCGAAAAATGCGGAGCGCTCGGCTGGGTTGCGTCCCGCTCCGCGTCCGCCGACCATCAGGGCCGATGCCCTTCCGCGCACCGATGCGAATCTGGCGCTTTCTTCTGGCGGACTTGGCGCGCCTCGGCATCCTCGCGGGCGTCTCGCTGGTGGTGGTGATCTCGTTCGCGTTCTCGGTGCGATTCCTGGCGGAGGGGCGGATCGACCTGCCGGGGGCGCTGCGGCTGACGACGTTGGCGATGGTACCGATGCTGCAGTACGCCCTCCCCTTCGCGTGCGGGTTCGCGGCGACGCTGGCCTACCACCGATTCGCGGCGGACAACGAGGCGATGGCGGCGAGCGCGGGGGGGATCAGCCATCGTTCGGTGCTCGTGCCCGCGGCGATCGTGGGGCTGTTCCTGGCGCTGGTTGTCGCGATGCTCGCTCACCAGGTGATCCCCCGCTTCCTTCGGCGGATGGAGGACATTGTGACCCGCGACCTGACGGGGCTGATTACTCTCTCGATCCGCCGCGGCGAGAGCGTTCGGCTGGGGAACATCGAACTCCACGCGAAGGATGTGCTCCGGGCCGGGCCGGACCACTCTGTCGGGGCGTTCGAGCGGCTGAGGCTGACGGACGTGCTCGCGGCGACGCTGGACCGCGACGGGCGCGTGCAGGGGTACATCAGCGCGGATGAAGTGTCGGTGTGGCTTTACCAGGAGGAAGACGCGGGGCAGTCGTTCACCGAGGCACAGTTTCTGTTCAAGGGGGCTTCCGGAGAGGGAACGGGCGACACCGTGCGGAGCGGCTCGTTCGCGTCGCAGCGCATCCGCATCCCCAGCAACTTCACGGACGATCCCAAGTACCTCACGTTCTCGGAGTTGCGGGCGCTCCGCGCGCACCCCGAGAACCTGAACAAGGTGGACGTGCTCCGCCGTCGGCTGGCGATGCGGCTGTCGGAAGCCTCCGGCGCGGAAACGGCATCAGTGCGACTGAGCGAGCGCGGCGATTGCATCCTCGATCGGGCAGGCGGAGAGCGCGTGACGCTCCGGGCAGCGGGACTCGCGGCGACCGAGGACGGGCGATGGATCATCGAGCCGCGCGAAGGTGATCCGGTTCGGATCGATCGCGCGATGCGATCCGGGCCGACGATTCGACTCGTCGCGGAGCGTGCGTGGCTGGAGCCCGATGTTGACGGGGCCGGCGCGCCGCGGACACGACCCACGTTTCGGCTCGTCATGGAATCAGTGCGTCACGCGGAAGATGATGGCGCGAGCGCGGCGAGCGACGGGCGGCAGACTCTTGCGGGGCTTTCATTTGAGATGGACAGCATGGATGTGTTTCTCGCGAAGCCCGTCTCCGAGTTGCTCGATCTGGCGACAGCGGAGAGTGGCCGACGCGGGGCCGAGGCG
>JAGVLZ010000273.1 GCA_020054055.1 Phycisphaerales bacterium | reverse complement strand
GTTGCGGGCCCTGCCGGGCCGGTCCAGCCCGCGGCATCCGCGGTGAACGTTTCGGTGAAGGGGACGATGGCGGCTGACGATGAGCCAACGAGCGACGCGAGCGCCGTCGCGGCGGTTGCTGAACGAAGGATCATGATCTTTGCTCTCCTTGTGCGTGCGAAGGCCGTTTCGGATCGGGCGGCGATGCTGGGCCTTCTGAATGCGCACCGCCGCGATTGTCTTTGTCAAAGTCGAAGTCAGAGCGGCGGCAGGAGCACAATCGCCACAGATTAACGTCTCGATGACTCCGAAGTTCGTCGCATCCAAAGTTCGCCAAGATATGGGTCAGGTCGGCAAAGCCAACGACCCCATCGAAGTCAAAGTCAGCCGTGCATCCCGAGCATGATCCCCAGTTCTTCAACACGGTCGTAACATCGCCAAAGTCCACCGCACCACTAAGGTTCAGATCACCAATCCCGGTAAGCAATGTGGCCCGATCGGTCGAATCGAGATCGCCATCGAGGTCAGAGTCAAGCGAAAGTGAATATTCCGGTTGGCCGATCATCGCTGGTGCAGCCGCATCGAAAAGGATCAGGTCATTGCAAGTTCGACTGCAGCTAAAGTCAGCATCACCTGAGAGTCCTGAGACAACTCGCGAATCCACCAACGCGGAGAATACCGCAGCGTCCACCGAGTCGATGATGCCGTCACGAACAACATCGGCATGAACATCGTAGGGTTGGCCGCCTGCGAGTACGAGTTCCTGCACGCGCACCAGGTCTACACACGACAAACGCCCATCCCCGTCAACGTCATGATCACACTCCACGAAAGAGAGGCTGCGCGCCGTGACGTTCACTGCTCCAGCGCCAATCTGAACAGTTTGCTTCGTTTCGTCGGAGAATCCCCCCTCGGGATCGATTTCGAATCCGAAACGCACGGGAGTTGTGTTTAGGAATGACGATCCTGCAATGATCGATTGATCCGAAATGCGAATCACGCTCAGGCGATGCCTCACAGTGCAAGTTTGGCCACGGTTCCCGCTGGAATCTGTCACACCAGGCAGTTTTACGTCGTTGTAATAGTAATACGCCGTGACGACAATCTGAGTCGGGGCAGAAAAGGTCCAAGAACCCTCAAACGAGGCGCTTCCGCTTGCCAAATTAAGTTCCGAACCGCCAGCGACAGCGCGGATGGTTGAATCGAGGGTAATTCCACCGCCACCGCCCGTGGAGTCTACCACCGCCACTGCTAACGCACTTCCGGCCGGGCCCGCGAGGGCCGCTGCCTCGGCGGCGTCGTCCGGACCTGCGGCGTCGGCTTCGTTGTCGACTTCTAATGGTGCGGTGGGATGCTGATAGACGACCAAGGCCCACGCGGAGCTCGCCCCGCTAAACGACGTGACCAACGAAGGGTTCGCAATCATCATGTCAAACGATGACCGCTCAAAGATGTCGTGATTTGGCGACGGCCTTGCGTCAGCGATACCAGAGCCAACGACAGTGACGATGAGGAAGATCCCTGTGATAAATCTTTGCATGGGAACTCCGTTTGTGTGTGTGGATCGAGGTTATTCTCTAGCGAAGCGGGGGCATCAGTTCATTGTATGCCCTTGCCCATGGATTCCAACGCCGCATATCGTTAAGATCTGTCTTGGTAAATGTCTCGGCGTGCGCATCCGCCATGAGCGCGACCGTCCGCCCCGCGAAGCGGAATGAGACGTACCCCGAGGCGGACGCGTCGGCGCCGGTCGGATCGTCGCGCCATTCGCGCCGCCGAAAACTCGGAGGTGTGACTCGATAGAACCCAGACAACGGGTCACTCGCGTTGATCGACTGCGAGCCCGTCGAAGATGTGAAAACGATCTGATTCGTCGGCCGCGGAATGTGTGCCAGGTCGCGCGCAAACCATCTGGGTCTCCAGGAGCGACGAATGGCATCCTGCACGCGGGGATTTTCGTCGAATGCGACGCCGCCCGAAGGATCGCTCCGGTCAGCGCTCCCGCCGAGGAATACCTGATTCAAGCCGAAGCGTGGCGCAAGGCTGAGGCCGTATTCAAACCGATATGAGTCCCCGGCTGCTTGCCTCGTCAGCACCGTCGGATCGTCCTGCAGGAGTTCGAGATTGTAATCCAGATAGGGGATGAGCCTCCAAGGATACCGTTGCCCGCGAACGTCATAGATGCGCTCCCCCGCTCGATCGCGAGCCACCACGCCCTCCCGCGAGAGATGGGATGCGGTTGCAAACCCAATCAGCACCCTATCCGCATTATCAGAGGAGTACATCAGATACGCCGCCGCCATCTGCCGCGCCGCCGACAGTTCGCCGGTGATCACCGCGCACTGCTTCGCCTTTGAGAGTGCGGGCAAAAGAATCGCCATCAGCACCGAGATGATCGCGATGACCACCAGCAGTTCAATCAAGGTGAAGGCTCGTTGGGTTGCAGGCATCAGGGGCTCCAAATTCTGGCTGATTACTGTTCAATAGGCTGATTTGCGGTTCGGCAAGACTTTCCGACCAGATGACAGTATATTGTTGAGACTCAGTCTCAGCAAGTCCGCTGGGGCCGTGATGTTGGGCATCGAGGCCCAACCGGCAGTTCGCGCTCAAAATACACCGGAGAACCGCTGAACCATGACCAACTTCGCGCCACGCACCGCCCGATTTCTTGCGATCGCACTGCTCACCGGTCAAGCCGGGGCGCAGACCGTCGTCGTGACCGCCGATCAGCCTTCGATCGACCGCTGGGTCTACCCCTTCGGCTCCTCCCCCGGCTACGAGTTCGACGCCAAAGCTTTTTCCGCGCTCGGGCAGGAGAACGCCTTCCCGCCTCTTTCCTTCGATCAGCGTGACGCGCAGATGCTGGTCGGGTTCGACCTTGATTCGGATGTCCCGCCGGGCCGCGGCATGTGCGGGTACCGTGTCACGTCGGCGGTGCTCACGCTCGTGGTCAGCAATGATCGCGTGTTCAAACACGACCCGACTTTCGACGAATGGCCGACGTACCAGAACGGCGCGGCGGACGCGGACGGGCGTCCCGTCGAACTCTACGGCGCGGCGTTCCGCAACGGGTGGACGGCGTGCGCAATCGACGCGGGCACGCCTTCGCTCAACCAGTTCCCGTGCTACTACGAGGGAGACCCCGCGAACCCCGGCCCACCCTTCGGCCCCGGCGCGTTCCCGACCAGCGATACGCGGCATGTCTATCCGACTGATTTCGCGGAGCGCGTCGAGCGCGATGTCTCGAACAACGTGCGCGACCAGTTCGATCCGTCTCCCTTCGCGGTCGGACAGGTCGCGGGGCTGGCGACCGGCGCGCCCGTGCCGGTGGATTCGGAAATGACATTCACGCTGAACGTGAACGATGCGGATGCACAGGCGTTTCTGCGCCGCGCGTGCGATTCGGGGCTGCTTCGGCTGATGGTGACTTCGCTCCAGCCAGCGTCGTCGGGGGGCGGCGGCGGGCCGGGGACCGGCGCGTTCGCGTCGTTCTACTGCAAGGAGATCGGGGTCGAGGGGCTGTCCGCGAGACTCTCGATGAGCGTCCGCCTGACGCCGCCGGGTGATTCAAACGCGAGCGGCACGGTCGACTTCGCCGACATCACGACGACGTTGACAAACTGGGGCGGCGCCGGGCCGAACGGCGATGCCAACTGCGACGGCGCGGTGAACTTCTCGGACATTACCGAGGTGTTGTCGAACTGGGGAGCGGGCTGATTCAGCGGATCATCAGCAGGCGGAACTGGCCTTTCTCGATGACGACATCGAGGGTGTGCAGGCGTAGCTCCTGCGTCATCGCGACGGGGGCGGTGAGGCGGAAGGCGTTGCGGCCGATGCTCTTCATCTGAACGCCCGGCGTCTGATCGCCCATCGGAAACGTCGCAAAGAGCGCCGCGATATCGTCGCGTCGCCGGACGAGAAACTCGACGGCCTCGTTCGGATCGCGGCCGAGACTCCGATACTCGGACTGCGTGGCCTCCGCGATCACCTGTTCGAGGAGAAGTTCATACTCCTTGTTCTCCAGCGTGGTCATGACGTGGTACATCACGTCGCTGGGCGAGCGGGCGAAGAGCGTGACCGACCCATCCCGATTGACGCGGCGGAGGCCGAGCATCTCTCCAAGGCTGCGCGGCTCGGCGGATGGATCGTCGGTCGGTGCGGGCGGCGCTTCATATCCCGGGAACGCGCGGAGGACGTTGTCCCACGGGCCGGAGGCGGCCCGCGAGTCGGCGTTGGTCTTCGATTTGTCGGGCGTCTCTTCGACGATTCCCGATTGCGCGCCGGGAAGGCCGTAGAGGCCGCCTCGCGCGGAGATCACCCGTTCCTCGGAAGCGCAGCCCAGTATGAATATGCTCGCCAGCGCGATGCATCCGATGCGTCGGGCCGCACGAACGTGCGGCGCGGGAGCATCCGTCACTTCGCTCGAAGACTCGCTCTGTGGCGGCTTCCGGGCTACTGCCATGAACGCGGGCTTGGTACACTTCATCATGGTGACAGCGCCCCCGACAGGGTCTTGCGCGTTTCGGGTTGCGACGCGCCCTTCCGCCAGCAGTCGTGGACGGCGAACTCGTCGCGCGGCCCGTCGAACTCCTCGCGCCAGTGGCAGCCGCGGGATTCGTCGCGCCAGCGGGCGCTGCGTGCGACGAGGGCGCCGATGAGGAGCATGTTCTGCGTCTCCCAGCCGGCGGGGTCGTCGAAGATCTTGTCGAGGGTGTACCGCGCCCAGAAGTCGAACATCTCCGCGACGTCCCCGAGTTTCGCGCCGGATCGCTCGATGCCGACGTTGCGCCACATCGCCGAGCGCAGAGACGAGCGCACATCCGTGAGGTCGAGTTCGCCCTTCTCCGAGACCGGGATGTTCGAGATGATCTGCACCGGCCCGCAGCGCGAGGCTTCGCCCCATCCGTTGGCGGAGCGGCTCTCGGCTGGGCCTGGGTTCATCTCCTGAGCCGCGTGGCCGGCGCGCTCGCCGAAGACGAGGGCTTCGAGGAGCGAGTTGCTGGCGAGCCGGTTCGCGCCGTGCAGCCCGGTGCAGGAGGCTTCGCCCACCGCATACAGACCGGGCACGGTTGAACGACCGACGAGATCTGTCCGCACGCCGCCCACCATGTAGTGTGCCGCGGGATTGACCGGGATGAGGTCTTTCGTCGCGTCGAGTTCGAACTTTTTGAGCGTTTCGTCGATGCCGGGGAATCGCTTGGCGAAGCCTTTGATCGGCGTTGCGTCGAGCCAGACGTGCGGCGTCGCTTGCCTCGCGAGGGTGCGATGGATCGCTCGGCTGACGATGTCGCGCGGCGCGAGTTCCTTCAGTTCGTGCTCGTTCTCCATGAATCGTCGCCCGGCATCGTCGAGCAGGAGCGCCCCCTCGCCGCGCACCGCTTCGCTGATGAGCAGGCGCGACGCCCCGGCGACGTAGAGCGTGGTCGGGTGGAACTGCATGAAAGCGAGGTCGGCGACGCTCGCCCCCGCGCGATAGGCCATCGCGATGCCGTCGGCTGTGGCGACGGGGGGGTTCGAGGTCTCGCGCCAGAGCATCCCGCTGCCCCCGGCGGCGAGGATCGTCGCGCGGGCCCAGATGATCTGGAGGCCGTACTTGGGGTGGTGCGTGATCGCGCCGAGGCAGGGAGAGCGCTCGGAGTTTGTCGGGGTGAGCAGGTCGAGGGCGAAGCAGTTCTCGAAGAGTCGGATATTCGATTTCTTGCGTGTCAGTTCGAGGAGGCAGCGCGAGAGTTCCGCGCCGGTCGCATCGCCGCGCGCGTGGATGATGCGGCTGGCGCGGTGGCCCCCTTCGCGTCCGAGGCTCACTCCG
>JAGVLZ010000240.1 GCA_020054055.1 Phycisphaerales bacterium | reverse complement strand
GCGCGCGACCGTCTCGCCGACCTCGCGCGCGACCGTGACCAGGCGTCCCCACGACTCGCTCGATCGTTTCTCGAACTCTCGCTTCGACCGCACCGGGGGCTGGCCCGCAAGAAACACGCGGTCGGCGACGATGCAGGTGAGCGCATCGAGCAGCGCGCCCGCGTTGCCGAAGGCGCTGTACTGCCGCGTCATCTCGGGCCACTGGGGCAACGCCGTCAGGTAGAGCGCCGTTTCCTCGGCGCACGCGAGGGCGTAGAGGCGTCGGACGCCGAAAGCGGTATCACGAGCCGCTCGCTCGGCCGAATCGTGCAACATGAGCGCGACGGAACCGCCTCGATCGACAATGGCGGGGTAGAACGTGAGCATCGTTGCATCGCGCTCGAACTCGACGGAATCCACAAGGTCCTCAAAGTCCCAGGTGGTCACGCCATCGCGCTCGAAACTCGATCGGGCGTTCGCGGCCCTCGCCTTCCTGATCCTCCCCTCGAAGCGATCCAGCAACGCGCTGCAATCCCGGTCAACGGCGAGTTCCCTGCCTTGCTCGTCCACGACTTGGATGCGGAGCCGAAGGTGAGCGGGCAGGGCGCCGATGGACCACGCCCCAGGCGGCACATGGACGCCATGCAGGATGCTGATGGATTCGCTGAGCGCCGCCGGGAGCGGGCCGACGCCGAAATCCAACACCTCGGCGCACAACGCGCTGACGCTCTCCAGCGAGGTCTTGGCCTCGATGGCGCTCCGATGCTGCTTGGCTAGAGTCTTGAGCAGCGAGTGGATCAACTCGGGCAGCATCCCCGGAACAAGCCAGGCGGCTCTCTCCCGGGCAAGCCGCGGAAGATCGACGATCGGCACGGTCACGGTCAGGCCGTCCTCGTCCTTGCCGGGTGAGAGGGCGTAGCGGAGCGCAAAAGCGACTTCCCCCGATGTGTCGATGATTGTCAATGCGTCAGGGAACCGATCGCCCTTCAGTGATTCACGCACCGACGGGTCGAGCACATCGTCGAGCGAAAGGAACAATAACCGAGCATTCCTCCGCACCACGTCGGCGTGCCACGACTCGAACGCCGCCGGTTCAACCACGGCCGCAGGGACGCGCTCCTCAAACCATCGCACCAGCGCCTCCTCGGAAGTGAGAACATTGCGACGGCGAAGTTTGGCCTCCGCCTGTCGAGCCCCGTCGAGCACGCGACGGTTGTGTGCCATGAACGGCGCATCCGTCCTCCACTTGCATTGCACGAGACCTTCGCGGATGAAGATCGCGCGGGCCGCCTTCGGGTCGGCTTGCGCGAGAGTGGCCCGACGCCTCGGCACGACGACGATGCCGCTCATCGTCACTCGCTCCCAGGCGCTGGGCTGTCCGCTGTCAGCGTCGAGGTGCTTGTCGCTCAACTGCCGCTGGAACATGTGCCCCGCGAGTTCTTCGATCCACTCCGGCTCGATCTTCGCGAGCGTCCGCGCGAACAAGCGCGAAGTCTGGACGATCTCCGCCGCGACGATCCACTTGGGGCTTTTCTTGAAGAGCACCGAGCCGGGAAAGATGCTGACCACGTTCCCGCGGACACCCCGGTAGGCGAACGATCCGCTCGCACCCTCTCGGCAGGCGGCGTTGGTGATGAGTCCGGTCAGCAAGGCGCGGTGGATCGCCTCGGCGGTCGCGGGCTTCTCGTTTGGCGCGAGTTGTAGATCGTCCGAGACATCGCGCAGTTGACGCACCATCTCGACCCACTCGCGCATCCGGGCGGGCGACAGGAAATGCTCGCGGCACCAGTCGCGCACGCCCCCGTGCGTACTCGATGCGTCCGCGTGCGCATACTGATCCCACAGCCGGAGCAGCGTCAGAAAATCGCTCGATTCATCCCTGAACACGAGTTGCGCGCGGTCCGCCTCCTCCTGTTTTCCCATAGGCCGTTCGCGCGGGTCCTGGATCGACAGCGCCGCCGCGAGGACCACGACCTCCCTGAGCGATCCCTCCGACTCCGCCGCGATGAGCATCCGCGCGATGCGCGGGTCGAGCGGCACGCGGCTCATGCCGCGACCGATCTCCGTCAGCGCCCCATCCTTGGATGCATCGCCGATCGCGCCGAGTTCGAAGAGCGTCTCGTAGCCGTCGTCGATCGCCCCCGCATCCGGCGGATCGAGGAACGGGAACACTTCGATCGGGCCGAGCGCGAGCGACGCCATCCGCAGGATCGCACCGGCGAGGCTGGTGCGAAGCACCTCCGGGTCGGTGAATGCGGGTCGCGAATGGTAGGACTCCTCGCTGTACAGCCGGATGCACACTCCCGCGGCGACGCGCCCGCAGCGCCCGGATCGTTGATTGGCCGACGCCTGCGAGACGGGCTCGATGGGCAGGCGCTGGATCTTTCGCTGCGCGTCGTAGCGGTTCAGCCGGGCGAAGCCGGTGTCCACGACGTAGCGGATGCCGGGCACGGTGAGCGAGGTCTCGGCGACGTTGGTCGAAATGATGACGCGGCGGCGACCATCCGCGGGCGGGTGAAAGATGCGGTCCTGCTCCTGATTCGTGAGGCGCGAATAGAGGGGGAGCACCTCCGCGGTGGTCCCACGTCGTCGGAGCGCATCGCCGCACTGGCGGATCTCGCGCTCACCCGGCACGAAGACCAGAACATCCCCCGCGGGGAGTCGCGGTGATGTCAGTTCATCCACCGCGTCGGCCACGGCTTCAACCTCGATCCGCTCGAACTCCTCGTCGTCCGAGCGCGTCGGCCGGTACCGCACCTCGACGGGATACGTCCGGCCTGAGACTTCGATGACCGGCGCAGCGGTCGGGCCGCCGAAGAAGTTGCTGAATCGTGCGGGATCGATCGTCGCGGAGGTGATGATGACCTTGAGTTCGTCTCGCTTCGCGACCAGCCGCCTGAGATAGCCGAGAAGGAAGTCGATGTTGAGCGATCGTTCGTGCGCCTCGTCGATGATGATGATGGAGTAGGCGCGCAGCGCCGTGTCGGACGACAACTCCGCGAGCAGCACGCCGTCGGTCATCACCTTGATGATCGTGCGATTGCTCGTCTGGTCCTGGAAGCGGATCTTCGCGCCGACCACGCCGCCGACGGCCTCGCCGCGCTCCTCGGCGATTCG
>JAGVLZ010000034.1 GCA_020054055.1 Phycisphaerales bacterium | reverse complement strand
GTGCAGCAAGTCCGCCCCGGCGTCGAGGACGGCCCGGCAGTCGTCGGCGAGGTGCGCGAAGTCGGCGCTGAGGATCGAGGGGGCGACGAGGGGGAGGCGCGGCGGCCGCTTGAAGAGGGACATGCGGGGAGTGTATTGAAAGAAAAGCGCCGCCGAGTCGTGGTCGGACTCGGCGGCGTAGAGCGTGGAGGAGGTTCTTGATTAGCCTGCGCGGCGTCGGCGGATCGCCATGAGCATCGCGGTGGCGCCGAGCGCGATCGCGCCGGGGGTGGGGACGGCGGTAACCGTGCCGCGGAAGCCCGAGTCGTCGGCGAGGTTGCCGGTGATGGAGTCGGTGCCCCAGACGATGCCGTAGTCGCCCTGGCTCCAGATGGACGGGTCGAAGTTGACGTCGATGCCGGCGGACCCTGCGTTGCTCAGCGTCAGTCCGCTCGGCAGCGAGAGCGAGGTGAGGCCGGAGAAGAGGAGGTTGGTGAGCGTGAGTTCGTCGACCATGGATGACCCGCCGAAGGCCGGATCGTCTCCCGCGATGGAGTACATGTAATCGACTCCGCCGACGATCACGCCCGCGTTGAAGATTGCGGGGCCTCCGGTGCCGTTGGAGAGGGACATGCCCATTGGGGCGTGCGGGTCCATCTTGCCGCGGCCTCCCGGGAAGGTGGTGGGCCGGTTGCCGGGGATAACGGCGCGGTCGGCGAGTTCGCCCGTGTTGCGCGGGTTGAAGTTGGCGACCATCGAGAGATTCTGGTTGTTGGTGATGGTGAGGCTGTTGGCGGCCCCGGCGACGTTCCACCCCGCGGGAAGCCCCGCGGCGACGATGGCGTTCTGGATCGCCGTCCGCTTTTGCGCCGCAGTCATGCCGGCCGCGATGGGCACGTTGGCGGAAAGCGTCTCGCCCGCGAGATCGGTGAAGAAGACCCGGACCGTCCCGGCGCGTTTCGGGGCGTCGAACCTCAGAGTGGCTTCTCCCGCCTGCGCCGCGAGGGGCGTCGAGGCGAGTGAAGCGAGTGCGATGAGGGCGGTGGCGGCGCGCAGTGACATCGTGTTGCGGGTTCGCATGATTCATTCCTTCGAGTAAGTGGACGGGTTCGTTTTAGGCCTCGAACGAGCCGAGGCCGTCTGACGATCAAGCGACGGATCGGGCGAACAGTCACGGCACGAGAATGCGATTCCCGTCCCGCGGTTCCATGGATGGGGGACGCCGACTGTCAAGGCCGGTGAACGGTTTGGCACTGGTTCACTTTGACGAAAACCGCACGGGTTGAAAACCCGTGCCACCGTCAACGTGAACCAGTGCCAACGGTTTCGCGAACGATGGGTTGTTCGGTCGAATGCCGCCCGATCGATCATCCGCTCGCCGAACCGAAGTCGGTGTGAGAACGGATGGCGAACGGACGGCGATGCTTTTGGGCTTGGATCAAGGAAAAGGCGTCCGCATTGGGCGAGAATCCGCTTGACCCTGACGCAAACGTGCTTCATAGTTGCAAAGATCGCGGCCGAGTGTCGCGCCCCGATCGAACGCTCGCCGCGCTCGTCGCTTCGGGCCGGGTGGTGGCAATGGAGGTGACCGATGTCTGCAATCAAGGCTGGCCGCGTGGTTCTCTCGCTCGGAGTGTTCGCGGCGGCTGCGCCGGTCCTCGGCGACGTGATCGTCTCCAACCTCGCCGAACCCTTCCGCGCGACGACCGACATCGGGAACAATCCGAATCCGGTGCCGCCCCCCTCCAAAGCGCTCGAATGGTCGTGGGCGGCCCAGTCGTTCACCGTGGACGCAACGTCCTACACGCTGACCCGGATCGACATCATCGGCGGTCTGGCCGCGTCAGATCCCGTCATCATTGCCGAACTCCGGGCGGACAACGCCGGTGTGATCGGTCCTCTGATTGCGACCTTCACCGTGCCCGATTTCACCGGCGCGCCCGCCCCCCGAGCGCTCGTCCCCGACATGCCCGTAACGCTCGACGCCTCCGCCACCTACTGGATCGTCCTCGGCTCGCAGTCGCCGGGCGACGGAACCCTCGGCTGGTCATACGCCAACACCAACGACTCCGTCGGCGTCGGGGTCATCAGCGCCTACGCCGACTCGCAGGACTCCGGCGCGAACTGGAACTACGGCACGGTGTTTCCCTATTTCATCCAGGTCGTCGCCGACAAGCGGACCCCCTGCACCGGATGCCCCGGGGACGCGAACGGCGACGGCGAAGTCAACTTCGCCGATATTACTCAGGTGCTCACCTCATGGGGACTTCCATGCAAGTAGCCCCCGCAGCGGGTGGCATGCTCGTTCTTTTCGCTGGGTGACATTTGTTGTTCCGGGCCAACATGCTCGCGCTACCAGCAATCTCAAAGATCATTTTCTTGCAACTGGTCAGCGGGGTGCAAACACCGCTCATACGAGCCCCGAACGGAGTGAGGTGCAGGCTGGCGGTTCCGTTCACTTCGTTCGGGGCTCGTATCCACGGTTCGCGGCTTGTTTGGACGGTCTTGGCATTCCGCTGAACTGTTACGCCGGGTTTTCGCCGCAGACCTCCTTCATACGGCGATCTCGAAGACACGCTGCGCCGGGTCGGTCGTCGGCGGCTGCACGTCGAGCGAAAGGCATCCCTCGATCGCGTCGTAAAGGTTCTGGAGCAGTTCCTCGAACGTCTTCCCTTGTGTGGCGCACCCCGGAATCCCGGGCACCTCCGCCCAGAATCCCCCCTTTTCGGCATCGTGGATGATGACTTTGATCTTCATGGTGCGAAGTGCAGTCGGGAAAGCGGCGGGTGAACGGTTCGCACGCCCGCGATTCGACCCGAGGCTTCGCGGACTCAGCCTCGGCGTCCGGGGGAGCACCGATCATGGAGGACCGTGATCGGCGGCGCGGGCGATGAGTTGTCGGAAGATGTTCAATCCCAGCGCTGGTTCCGCGGTTCGTTCCGGGTGCCATTGGACGCCGAGGTAAAACGGGCGCGTGGGGTCGTCGATGGCTTCGATGACGCCGTCGTGGGCGCGGGCGATGACGCGGAGCCTTCCCGGATCGCGCACGGCCTGATGATGGTGGCTCGAGACGATTCCTCCCGGCAGCGGCGAGCCTGCGGTCGGCGTGACTCTGTGCGCGTTGTCGTTCATGTGCTCGGCGTGGGTCTTGGTGTTGTCGGGGAGGTGCTGGTTGAGCGTTCCGCCGGCGTGGAGGGCCATCAGTTGCATGCCGAGGCAGACGCCGAGGACCGGGGTCTCGCGGCGCTCGTCCAGCGCGGCGAGGAGGGCTTCTTCGTACCGCTGTCGATCGGGGTGGAGAGGTTCGGCGGCGGGGTGGGTCGGCTGACCGTAGCGCTCGGTGCGCGGGTC
>JAGVLZ010000328.1 GCA_020054055.1 Phycisphaerales bacterium | reverse complement strand
GCGGCGCGCTCGGGTTGTCGCATGCTGTCCTTCCTCGCGTTCGCGGCGAAGGAGGGCTTCGTGGTGGACACCTACCGCGACGACGCCGAGGGAGTCCTGGCACGCGACGCCTCGGGCGGCTCGTCGATTTCGGTGGTTGGCCTGCGGCCCCGGATCACCTTTGCGGGAGGCCGTCGGCCCACGCCAGCTGAGTTCGAGGCCTTTCACCACGAATCGCACGAGAGTTGCTTCATCGCCCGATCGGTCGAGTCGGAGGTGCGATGGGTGGCGGCCTTCCAGCGACGAGGACAAGCGGATCGGAAGTCGGTGATCCTCATGCACGAATGATCGGCGAAGCGGTATAGTGAGCGCCGTTTTGCGGAGAGCACGAGTTGCCCCAGATAGGTCTAACCCGCTTGAATCAGCCCGTGGTCGTGCCTATGCCGAGCCCCGCCGCAGAGTTGCCCGGATGGGTGCAAGAGTCGCTTCTGAAGGTCGAGCGCTTCATGGAGGAGTGGCTGCGCGATCAGGGATTGCCGGAGACTCTGCGGGATGCGACGGCGTACGCGCTGCTGGGAGGCGGGAAGCGGCTTCGGCCATTGCTCACGCTGCAATGCTGTGTCGCGGTCGGCGGGGCGGAGGCGGGGGCGCTCGCCGCGGCGGCCTCGGTGGAGATGATCCACGCGTTCAGCCTCGTGCATGACGACCTTCCCGCGCTGGACAACGACGCCCTCCGCCGAGGCATCCCGACTGTCCACAAGAAGTTCGGCGAGGCGATGGCGATCCTTGTGGGCGACGGGCTGATGAGCATGGCCTTCCAGGTGCTGTGCGATCGGCATGAAGCGGCGCTCGCGGGGAGACTGTGCCGGGAACTCGCGGTGGGATCGACGGCGATGATCGCGGGCCAGGTGCTCGACACGCTGGGCGGGTTCGAGGCCGGGCTACGCGATCGTCAGCGGCTGGAGCGCGTGCATCACAACAAGACGGGAGCGCTCATCAAGGCGTCGTGTCGGATGGGGGCGATGGCGTCGGGGCGCGACGATGCCGCATCGCTGGACGCGATGACCCGTTACGGCGAAGCCGTCGGCCTGATGTTCCAGATCGTGGACGATCTCCTCGACGTGCAGCAAACAGCGGAGCACGCCGGGAAACGGACTGGGAAGGACAGCGAAGCGGGGAAGTTGACGTATCCCGGGGTGATCGGGGTGGATGCCGCGAGGCGAGAGGTCGCGCGATTACTGGACGAGGCGCGAAAGGCGATCGAGCCATTCGGAAAGAAAGCGGGGGGGCTGAACGATCTTTGTGAGTACCTGTCCGTAAGAACGAAGTAGATGCACCACGGAACTCGAAGACTCGTCCCGCGCGTTGATTGCAGGAAATGAATCGAAATCCCATCTATAGTGTTGGCTAGCCCGCCCCCCTTTGGAGCAATGGATGGCTCTTCTGCCGACGATTCAGACCCCCGCCGACCTGAAGCGACTCAGTCTCGGTCAACTGGCCGATGTCTCGCGTGAGATCCGCGAGGCGATCTTTGAGCAGGTCTCGAAGTCCGGGGGCCACCTTGCGCCGAACCTCGGCGTCGTCGAGTTGACGGTCGCGCTGCACTATGTGTTCGACTTCGGGCACGACCGGCTGCTCTTCGATGTCGGGCATCAGTGCTACCCGCACAAGTTGCTGACCGGACGGCTTGGGATGCTCGATCAGTTGCGGACGCGGAACGGCATGACCGGGTTCCCCGAGCCACGGGAATCCGCATACGACCTCTTCAGTGTCGGCCACGCGGGGACTGGGATCTCGACTGCCGTGGGCATGGCGCGCGGCGACACGATGAATGGCGAGGGGTTTGATCCCGCGTCCAACAAGGCGGGAAGGCGTGTCGTCACCATGATCGGCGATGCGTCGATCGTCAACGGCGTCGCGATGGAAGGATTGAACAACGCGGGGACGCTCAACCGTCAGTTCCTCGTCATTCTCAACGACAACGGCATGTCGATCAGCAAGCCGCAGGGTGCGATGGCGGCGTACTTCGATCGCGTGCGGATCAACCCGCTGTACGCGGAGATGAAGAAAACCGCCAAGCGCGTGCTGAAGAACATCCCCGGCGGCGGGATGGTCGGCGATGCGTACCACCGCATGGGCGAGGCGGCGAAGGCGACCATCTGCGAGGACGCCTGGTTCGAGCACTTCGGGCTGCTCACGATCGGACCGATCGATGGGCACGACCTCCCCGAGTTGGTCGAGTTCCTCGCGGAGGCGCGGGACTTCGATCGGCCGATGGTCCTGCACGTCAAGACGGTGAAGGGGAAGGGGTACGGTTTCGCGGAGGGGGATGCATCGACGTTCCATTCGCCCGCGTCGTTCAACTACGACCCGGATTCGTGCCGCGTTGAGATCAAGAAGGAGGGGCGTTCGTTCACCAGCGCGTTCGGCGAGGCGATGGTCGAGATGATGGGGCGCGATCCGAAGGTGGTGGCGTGTACGGCGGCTATGGCGGGCGGAACCGGGATCGACAAGGTGCTGCCGAGGTTCCCCGAGCGCTCGTTCGACACGGGGATCTGCGAGAGCCACGCGCTGGACATGATGGCGGGGCTGGCCAAGACCGGGTGGAAGCCATTCTTCGCGGTGTATTCGACGTTCCTCCAGCGGGCGTTCGATCAGGCCTTCCAGGAAGTTTCGTTGCAGGGGCTTGCGGTGCGCTTGTGCCTCGATCGGGCGGGTCTGGTCGGCGGGGACGGCGCGGTGCATCACGGGTTCTGCGATGTGTCAATCCTGCGGGTCCTGCCGCGGGCGGCGATCATGGCCGCCGCGGATGAGCCGTCGCTGCTCGCTTCGCTCGAGTTCATGCGGACGCATGACTCGGGCTTGTCCGCGGTGCGATATCCGCGGGACAACGTTTCGGATGCGCTCGCGGCGTTCGGCGCGTGCCCCCCGTTCGAACTCGGCAGGGCGCGGGCGCTTGTGGAATGCGAGAGGCCCGATGTCGCGATGCTGGCGTTCGGCACGATGGTCGTGAGCGCGTTGAAGGCGGTCGAATCGATGGGGCCGGAGGTGCGCGTCAATGTTTACGATGCGCGCTTCGCAAAGCCGGTGGATGCGGCGCTCATTCGCTCGCTTTTGGAGCGCGGCATTCCGATGGTGACCATCGAGGATCACGGGCCGCACGGCGGGTTCGGCGCGGCGGTGGTCGAGGCTGCGGCGGAGATGGGGCTGAACGCGGGCCTGGTGACGCGGATGGCGCTCCCGGACGAATGGATCTATCAGAACAGCCGCGGCGAGCAGTTGAAAGAGGTCGGGCTCGATCCCGCCTCGATCGCGGCGGCGGTCCGGCACGCGGCGGCGGGTGGGGAACGGGAGATGGCGCCGGTGGTTGAGGTGAAGGGACAGCGCGTGCGGGTGTGAGGGCAGGCCGCGGACGCCCCCTCCGTCACTCGAAGACCCGTGAAACCTCCCCCCGGTAGGACCGGGGGAGGAGGGGGATCAGCGGATCACGCTGAGCGCGACTCGTTTTTCGACATCCACGACCGGCCTGGCGATCAGGTCGTAGCCGTCGGACGCGACGATGACGCAGCGGATCAGTTCGCCGGGGGCGAGTTTCTCTTTTGACTGGACGTAGGTGACGCTGTCGATGTCCGGCGCCTGGAAGTACGCCCGGCCCTTGTAGAGTCGGCCGCCCGCGCTGACTCCCGTGGTCGCGCGGCCCTCGCTCGCCATCGGCTTGTCGATCAGCACGTCGAACCGATGTCCGCTGTCCAAGGGGTTCTTCTCGTCGAAGTTGGAAGCGACAAACGCCGCCTGCTCGAACGCGATCGACTGCTGGAGTTCCATGAGTTCCGCGCGCCGGCGGGCCTTTACCTCGGCGGGGACGCGGAGCGCTGGGTCGGCCTCCATCGTGCCGGCGGGGGTGTGGTCCTCGGGCGAATACTCGAAGACTCCCATCGCGTCGAAGCCCATCTCATCGACGAAGGCCATCAGTTGCTCGTGATCCGCCTCGGTCTCGCCGGGGAAGCCAGAGATGAACGTCGTGCGCACGGCCATCCCCGGGATGCGCTCGCGGAGTTTGAGGATCAGTTCGCGCTGATGCTCAGCGGTGACGCGGCGGCGCATCGCCTTGAGCATGTTGTCGCTGGCGTGCTGGAGCGGGATATCGATGTACTTTGCTACACGCGGCAGCGATGCCACCGCGCCGATCATCGCGTCGCTGAACGTGCTGGGATAGGCGTACATCAGGCGGACCCAGCCGTTGGGAGCGACGTTCTCCACGGTGTCGTTGACGGCGCGGAGCATGTCGGGGAGTCCCCCCGTAAACCCGATGTCGTCGCCGTAGGAGGTGGTGTCCTGGCCGATCAGATTGAGTTCGAACGCCCCGTCTTCGAGCAGTTCGCGGGCCTCGGAGACGATTCGGTCGATAGGTTTGCTGCGCATCTTGCCGCGGATCGAGGGGATGGTGCAGAACGTGCAGTTCTGGTTGCACCCCTCGGAGATTCGGAGATAGGCGTAGTGTCGCGGCGTGAGGCGCAGCCGGGCGGAATCATCCTCGAAGTATCCGATGCCTTTTCCGTCCTTGCCGTTCACGGTGAGGCCGGCGGTCTGCATCCCGCGATCCTTGGCGGCTTGCAGCGCGTTCGCGGCGATCCAGTATTTCGGCGAATCGGAGGTCGTGAGCGCATCGCGCTCGGGGGCGAGGCCTCGTACCGCGTGGACGATGTGGTCGCGGTCGAAGACGCCGATCATCGCGTCGATGCCGGGGGCCCAGTCGAGCATCTTCGCGCGATGACGCTGCACGAGGCAGCCCGCGACGATGACGCGCTTGACCTCGCCCGCATCCTTGCGCCGGATCGCATCGTGGATGACGGAGAGGGATTCTTCTTTCGAGGCTTCGAGGAAGCCGCAGGTGTTGATGACGACGGCGTCGGCGGGGTCGCCCTTCGCGCCGGGATCGTGCGAGACAGGCACCAATCCATCCTGCGCGAGCAGGCCGAGCATCTTCTCGGAATCGACAAGGTTCTTCGGGCAGCCCAGGCTGACGAAGGAGACGGTGCGGATGTCGCTCGCGCCCCCCGGGGCGGGACGCGTGGGTGATGTTGCCTGTGATGTGGTCATTCTTCGGGGCGGAAGTGTAGCACCGTCGAACTGTTCAACACGGAGACACGCCACGCACCAAACAATCCAGGGAATTCGGCCGCGAACTCAGGCGCGGCCGGCCCAGTAGTCGGCTGAAGTCTGGACGGGGATGACCTCGAACGTCACGAGGTCGGACCAACGGCCGATCCAGTCGTCGATGAGATCCGTGTCCGGGGCTTCCATGACCTGAAAGCAGCGAGAGGTTTTCGGGTCGATCCAACTGGCGTGATAGGTCAATCCATCCGGCATCATCCGGCCCTTGGACTGGAAGCGCTGGCGTATCGCCTCCTCGTTTGCGCCGAAGTGCTCGATGACCATGAAGAGCATCGGCCCAGCATACAGGGCGGTAACGCAATTGGACGTGGCCGCGTAGACGTTGGCGCTCAGATTGGGTGAATCCCCCGCGATAGGTGAAACGGCCGAGGTGCGTCGCCCAAATACATGGTGGATTCCTGACAGATTCGTGGGGCCGCGGCGTCCTGATGGTCGATTGTGCAGGACCCATTTTTCACGGAAGGAAAGCAGTGGCCCGGATCGGATTTATTTCTGACATTCACGGCAACCTCGAAGCGCTCGGGGCGGTAGTGGTCGATGCCGAGTTCGTCGGCGTCGATGCGATGGTCTGCCTGGGGGATGTGATCGGGTACGGGCCGGACCCCGGGGCGTGCCTCGACCTCGTTGCGCAGAACTGCGACGTGATGATCCGCGGCAACCACGATGAGGCGGTGATCGCCGATGGGCTGGGCCATCGGTTCAACCCGCGCGCATGGCGCTCGCTCGAAGAGTCGCGCCGGCACCTCGAACCCGGGCACCTCATGCTGATCGAATCGATGCGCGCGAAGGGGGAGATCGCCGGGCTGCAACTGGCGCACGGCGGCTTCACCTCGAAGCGGTTCCAGTATCTCTACGACGGCGAGGCCGCGGCCGCGTCGCTCGATGCGCTGAAATCGCCGATCGGGTTCGTCGGGCACACGCACCTGCCAGCGGCGTTCATCCGTCGTGGGGATTTCAGCGTGATCCTGTCGTACACGCTCCAGCCGAACACGGAGATCGCCCTGCCGCGCGGGGCCAAGATCATCCTGAACCCCGGCTCCGTCGGGCAACCGCGGGATCGGAACCCCGATGCGTCATGGGGAGTGCTGGATACCGAGCGGTGGGTCTTTCAAGCGCGGCGCGTGGAGTACGACATTGATGCGGTGACGGATCGCATGCGCAAGTTGGGGCTGCCGGAGTTTCACGCGCTACGGTTGAGGGCGGGGGTGTGAAACGGCTTGCGGCTTGCGGTGGGCCAGTCCACCCGCGCGTTCGTCACACTTTCTTCTTCGTCCACTTCCCCTTGAAGAAGACGTAGGAAAAGAGCGCGCTGCGGATGAGCAGTTCGGCGCAGAGGCCGACCTCGAAGCCGATGAGGGGGTGGACGCCGAGGGCTTGGAGCGGCGCGGGGTTCGGGATTTCGCCGCCCCCGGGCAGGGGCAGTGACACGCCTGAGCCGAGCCAGGCGAGGGGCATTCGGATTCCCCAGATCGTGATCCAGGTGATCCACATGACGGTGGTGGTGTCGCCGACGCCGCGGAGGGCGGAGCGGAGAACGATGCTGATGGCGAAGATCGCTTCGATCGCGCCGAAGATCGGAAGAATGCGCGGCACGAGTTCGAGGTGCGCGGGCTGCTGGGTGAAGATTCCCGCGATCTGGGCGGGGATGAGCATGAATGCGAGGCCGAAGGCGCCCATGATGAGCATGGCGATCGCCGTGCAGCGGAGCACGGCCTGCTTCGCCATCGCGGCGCTGCCCGCGCCGAGGTATTGACCGGCGAGCGTCGCGGCTGCGAGGCTGAGCGCGAACCCAGCGAGGAACGAGAAGGCCTCGATGCGCACGGCGAGAACGTGCGCACCCATGAAGCCCTCGGTGTTCATCCAGCCGACCATGAGGATGAGGATGAAGTTGCCGAGCCACATGCCGACGACTTCGAGCATGTTGGGGAGGCCGATGCGGACGAGGCGGCGCATGGTGTGCCAGTGCGGCCTGAGGCGGGGGAGGCGGAGGCGCATGCCGTGGACGCCCTGCATCAGCATGAAGAGCATGATGAGCGCGCCGAGTGTCCATGCGATGGAGGTGCCGAGGGCGATGCCGGCGACGCCCATGTGGAAGGGGCTGGGGTTGTGGAGGATGACTTCTTTGGTGATCTCGCCGGTCGCGGATTTGACGCCGTGGGCGAGGTCGACGCCTGACAAGAGGAAGGCGAGGACAAGGTTGAGAATGTTGATGACGATCATCAGCACCAACGGGCGCACGGAGTCGCCCGCGCCGCGGATGCAGGCGATGCCGACCTGCGCGAAGGTCTGCATCGGGGCGGCCAGAGCGCAGAGGCGCATGTAGGTGACGGCCTGCGGGTGGGCTTCGGGGCCGAGGCTCAGCATGGTGGCGATGACGGGGGCGATGAGGATGATGAAGATGGCTGTGACGATGCCGCTGGCGATGCTGAGGGTGGCGCACTGGCCCGCGACGACGCCGCTGAGGGCGAGGCGGCCCTTGCCCATGGC
>JAGVLZ010000276.1 GCA_020054055.1 Phycisphaerales bacterium | reverse complement strand
GCGCCGCTGCCCGCGTGGATGACCTCGGACGATCGCGGCCCGCTGCCCCCGGCCGAGCGTTCGCCGATCAATGAGCCGCGCGGGGGACTCGTGAACTTTTTCGCGGACACCATTGAAGTCGTCGATGCGGGAGGGGGAGCGGAGCGCGCCGTGACGCTGACCGGCGGCGTGGCAGTGCAGTATGTACCAACCTCCGAAGACCTCCGAGCCTCCCCCACCGTCCAACTGAGCGCCGAGCGATCCGTGATTTTCCTGTCGCCCGAGGCGGATGTCGCGGGCTCCTCGTTCGGCGTCGAGGATGTGCTCGGCGTTTATCTCGAGGGGGATGTCGTCGCGACCACCGGCCAGTACACCCTCCGCGGCACGCGCGTCTTTTATGACGTGAGGGCCAACCGGGCGATGGTGCTCGACGCCGTCTTCTGGACCTACGACGCGGCGCGGGGCATGCCGCTCTACCTGCGCGCCGCCGCGATCCGCCAGGAATCGCAGAACCAGTGGAGCGCGAGCAACGTCCGCCTCGCCAACGTGGGGTTCGCCGAGCCTCATTTCTCGATCGGCGCGACGGCGGTGACCATCACGAACACGCCGCGCCCACCTTCCGGGGGGGAATCGTCCGGCGTCGCGCGCGACGGCCGCACGACCATCGACGCGGAGGGAGTCACTTTCCGCTTCGGCGAAACACCCGTGATGTATTTGCCGGGGTTGAAGGGTGAGGCCAAGCCCGGCATCCTCCGCGGACTCGCGCTCGAGAGCAGGCAGGGCGACCCGATCATCCGCACCGCGTGGGACCTCTACGCCATCGCCGGGGTCGATGCGAGCGAAGGGAATGAGGCGACGCTGATCCTCGACGGATACTTCAATCGCGGCCCGGCCGGCGGCCTCGACTTCGACTGGAAAAAGCCGCAACGCTTCGGCTCCGCGTTCTTCTACGGCATCTACGACAGCGGAACCGATCTGCTGCCGAGCGGCGGCGAGATCGACCACGAGGGCGAGTTCCGGGGAGTCGCGGAGGCCGAGCAGGTCTGGAAACTCTCCGACGATTGGACCCTTTTCCTCGAAGGCTCGTACATCTCCGATGAGACGTTTATCCCCGCGTTCTTCCGGTCGGAGGCGGAAACGAGGCGAGAGTACACCAACTCCGCGTACCTGCGCTACGTCGATGATTCCAGCCTCTTCTCCGTCGAGGCACGCGGCTCGTTCAATGACTTCGTGCCGAATCAGTACCTGCTCCAGAGCCTCGGATATGCGACGGAAAAGCTCCCGGAGGCTTCGTATTCCATCGTCGGCGAAGATTTCTTAGGCGGCCTCTTTTCGTATTCGGGCGATACCAGTCTGAGCGCGATGAAACTGAACTTCAACGAGCCCACTTCGGATGAGCTGGGTTTCCGCACGCCGACCAAGGCGCAGGCCGCGTTCGGGCTCGATCCGAATGACTCGATCGGCGACTCGCTGCGGGCCGCGGGGTTGACAGAAGATGAGACGTACCGTGCCGATACGCGCCACGACATCGAGATGCCGCTGCGCTGGGGGGCGTTCAACATCGTCCCCTTCGTCAGCGGGCGGGGAACGCTATGGGACGACAACTTCGACGAGTTCTCGGGGCAGGAAGACAACGCCCCCTACCGTTTGTGGTACGCCGGGGGCATCCGCTTCAACACGTCGATCGTGAAAGTGGACGACACGGTCGATTCCGACTTCTTTGACCTGCACCGGATGCGTCACATCGTGGAGCCGAGCATGACGGTGTGGAGCAGCGGCGCGAATCTGAGCCAGAACGACCTGCCGATCTACGACGACGATGTCGAAGGGGTCGGCACGGGCACGGCGGTGCGCACCGGCGTCCGGAACACCTGGCAAACGCAACGCGGCGGCGCCGATCATTGGCGCAGCGTCGATTGGCTCATCATCAACACCAACTACATCTGGTCGTCCGCCGATGCGGACCTCGAATCCCCCTACGGCCGGTTCATCGAAGCGCGGCCCGAGCAATCGAACCTCGGCCAGTTCCTCGCGAACGATGCGGTGCTGCTGCTGACCGACAGCGTGGCGCTGACGAACGATGTGGTCTACGACTTCGATAACCAGTCGCTCGCCCGCATCACGGCCGGGGCGATCATCGACCACGGCTTCGGGTTCAGCAGCCTCGCGGAGTACCGCTACCTCGACAGCCCCCGGGCCACGCTGGTGAACCTCGGCGCTCGGTACGAACTCACGCGGAAGTACGCCACCACCCTGATCGCGACGTTCGACGCCGACCGGCGCGAGTTCCAGGAACTCTCCGCCCGGATCGAGCGGCGCTTCCCGCAGTGGACGGTGGACTTCCGCATCAGCGCCGACAACATCACCAACAACGTGAGCCTGGGCATCGCGCTCCGCCCCGTCGGTTTCGGCGGCGAGGACCGCGCGCACATCTTCGCGCGGAACTCGACGATCACGGAAGATCGGCCGCTGCGGTCGCCGGGTCGCGAGCGGGCGAATTGGGGGCCGTTCAGGGAGCGGTGAACGAAACACCCACGCGCCCGACGGGTGGGACGCTTGCAGCCCGGCACATGCATGGCGGCTGATGCCCGAGGCACATGCTTGCTCGATGCAACGACAGGCCACACGATGCAGGACAGGTTGGTGATTCGAGGGTAAGCAGGGCGCTCGCCGTGCAGCAGGCGGTCGGCGCCTACGAGCAGAACTTCGGCGTGATCGAACTGGCGCCGCAGGGGGGGACGAAAGCAGGGGTAAGGACCGGCCTATTGTCCAAAAGTCCTCCAAGCATACTTGGCAGCAAGTGTGCTTTTATCATTTATCGAGTTGCGCTCCGATTTGCCTTGCCTTTGGACGTGTTCTGAGTTATTCTGTACATTGATTGCGATTGTCTGCTGCCTGATATGCGGTCACCAACGCCATTGGCCGCGCAAAGGAGCGATCATGAAGCGTCCATTCCGGGTGATTAGCGGAAATCGACTTTGTCGTTTTGGCGTGCTGTCGCTGCCGCTGTTGATTTCCGCCGCAGCGGGGGGGGGGGGCACAGCCGCTCGTCCTCAACCGATCCTTGATCTGAACTTCGATGGTTGGATCGACTCCGTTTCGCGCGACGTTCGGCTCGGCGACGCGTTCAGCCGCCTGACGGTTTTTTCGGGGTTGGATGGCGCGGAGCTTCGTGTATTCGTCGGGCCGAAACGGGGCGATCTTTTTGGGTGGGCCGTGACGGGTGTCGGCGATATCGATGGCGATGGGGTGGATGATCTCGTTGTCACCGCGCCGAAGAGCTTGATCATGGGAGCGGTTCGAGGGGATGTTCTCATCGTGTCGGGCGCGTCGGGGGCGATTTTTCACAAGGTTTCGGGGCGAGACCGGGGATACTTCGGCCTCGCTGTCGTGCCCGTCCCGGATGAGGATGGGGACGGGCGCCCGGATCTTGTTGTGGGGAGCGCCAAGCGCCTCGAAGCAGACGATGCGGGAGCAACACCCGACGGTCCGACCGATCCGTTTATCGGCTTCGGCGGCGATCAAGGGCATGTGTACCGAGCGACGTGGACGGTTCTGGCTTCGCGGTCTGGTGCCGAGCTCGAATCGGGCTACGGCCGCCCGCCCGAACGGTTCTTCAACGATGCCGAGAACGGGGCGTCCTTCTGGGCATCCGGGATGCTGGCTGGTGTAATCGCGGTCGAGCGGGGATACGCCGGGGACATCAACGCCGACGGCATCGTCGATCAGTCGGACATCGACGCGGTGAAAAAGTCGCTCGGCAAGCGCACAAAGCGCGTGGCGATCCCCGAAGACATCAATCGGAATGGCATCGTTGACCCACGCGACCTCGTGCAGGTGATCGAAGAGAGCTCGCTCTTTCGAGAAGAAGTAGTCCACACGAACGGGTTCGGCGCGGGCGGTGACTGCGACGAAATAATGATCTGTTCGGACTGCGAAATGATCCCCGTGTGCGGGGACCCAGGCGGAGGTTCAGGGCCGGACTTCTCGGAGACGGGGGATCTCGACGGGGATGGGATCCCAAACGGCGAGGACCCTGATTTCTTTTTCCGCGGGCAGTATTACTTCCCTCCCGACTCGCAAGACTCCGACACCGATGGCATCAACGATGTCAACGACGTGTTCAATGGTGGTTTCGACAAGCGTCACACCGACTCGGACCCTGACGACGATGGTGTCCCGAACTGGCGGGATGCAGATGACGATGGCGACGGATGGCCCGACGATGATCCGCTTGAAAACGATCCATACACGCCGCAGCCGCCTCCGGGTCCACCGCCGCCTCCGCCCCCGCCTCCTCCCCCACCGCCACCACCCCCGCCGCCGCCCCCTCCACCGCCCCCTTGCGTCGTGGACATTTCCTACCCCAGCAGCGGCACGGAACCTCACAAGTACCACAATGTCGGATTGCCGATCAGGCTCGCGGCGAGCGGCGGAGCGGGGTCCGGGGATTGGTCGTGGTCGGCCTCGAACGCCGAACTGGAGCAGAACCCCAACTACGGTTATCTCGTGACGGTCACGCCGGAGAACACGGGAACAGTGACCGTCAGCGCGAGCCGCGATTGCTCGGGTGAGATCGACTTCAAGGCGATCGACATCCCGATGGCGTTGACCGGTCACTCGCTCGCACCGGTCGCGCCCGAGGAAGACGGCTCGATCCTGATCGTCGCCAACACCGACGATGACGACGAGGACAACGTGGCCGATTATCTCGACGCGGACATCGCGGGCGAGTCAGATTTCCAGACGCTGACGATCGACGGGATCGACGGCGAGAACCCGAACGAGTTCCACGACTCCACCTGGTGGATCACTTCTTCGGGCACGATCAAGGTCTGGTACCGCGTGTCGGACGGGGATATCCTGAATGGGGCCGTGGGAGGGAGGCCCGCGAACGTGGAGACGAAGTTGTTCGAAGGCGTGGCGTACTCTCGGCTTCCCGGGAACGTGCGGATCGAGGGGACGCCGCCGACGAAAGCCTTCAAGATAGAGGGGATGTCGGCGAGCGGGGCGTTGCACGATTCGAGGGTCTACGCCTGCTTCTCCGGCAAGTATTTCCAGACGATCAACGGCGAGGAGGTCGAACGCTCGGCATCGGTCATCAAGCCGGTGAAAGTGACGGTGGCGGCGGTCACCATTGCGAACCCGGTGGACACGAACAACGACGGGCTGATTAATGATCCGGCACTGGCGGCGGGGTCGTTCGTCGGGAATGAGTTCACTTTCAGCACGGACGAGCCGGAAGGATTGCTCCAGATTCCTATTCGCGTTGATGTCGAGCCGGATGTCGAGGCGATTCGGGGGTTGGTTGCGGGGATGACGTCGGAGATCACGTCGATCGGCGATTCGCACTCTGGGGGAGTGCAGACATCATTTCAGTGGACGAACGCTCAAAGCGCGACGGTTGGGCGGCCGACCTACACTTCTGCCGAGGGATTGTGGGTGACGGAGGCTGACTTCTTGGGCTTGCCGGAACTCAACGACGACTTCGGGCGAAAGACGGTCGCCGTCAACATCACCGGCTCTGCCGGGTTCGCGATGACGCTCCGTCGCGAGATCGAGGTGTTCTACCCCAGGGACGCGACGAATCATCCTGGGCCGGATCAAACGCCGCCGGTCGCTGAACAAGACATCGCCATACAAAGACTTCCCGGCTCGATCCTAGCCAGAAGCTCTCGATCACCTAACTGGTTCTATTACTGGCAGCAATCGCCGGCTGGCGACGCGAGGTTCCTGTTTCAGGGCGAGATTCACCCGACAAATCTTGCCGCCGTTGTTCCGGCGATGAAGATGTGGTCTCATCCGCTCGCGTTTCAGAAGAATGTTGCATGGATCGGTGAAGCACCGGTTCTTCTCTCAGACAAGTGGCGCCGAGACGGAACTCAACAGATTGTCACGGGAATCGATTTCTTCGCGAACATCGTGCGACATGAGGCCCGCCACATTTCGCAGATCACCGAACACGATGCGTTGCTCGCCGCTCAAATGGCGATCGTTGGGTCGGCGTGGACTTCAGGCTGGGATTTTCATGCGGGATACGTGAACTGGCTCTTCGGTCCCGATGGCAAGCCAGGCATTGCCAATGTTGATGACGACGATCCACCGGATGGGGTCATCGACGAAACATCAGATACCTCTGAGATTTCCTACGGTGATGACGTTGATTTGGACCCCAACAACAATGCTGTTGCCGATTCGTTTACCTACGACTTCCCGGGCCAAACTTTCCCACTTGAGCGTGATGCGTGGATGAGCGAAACGGTTCCTCAGCATTCGCTGGCACAACATGATTGGGGCAATCCCGGTAAACAGCACCGCACGGAGAACACCCATGACGATTAGACGCCGAGTTATTCAAATCGTGTTTTGCTGCTGCTTGGTCTCGATGGCGGACGAGGGTTTCGCATCTTGCCGGGTCACCATGCGCCCTCTCGATGTGCTTCGCGTCTCGCCGATCTTGGTGCAGGGGGTTGTTGTGGAACGCGAGAACAACGCGAGCATATTGCGAGTCGACAGAGTGCTGCGTGGGTCCATCCGCGACGCACAGATTCGACTCGCGGATGTCGAGCCGTGTGTTCCGGATGTGGCAGGGATTCGTCCACTGATCAATCAATCGCTGGTCATTGGGCTGTCTGAGCAGTTGGTGTGGATTAGCGTCGAAGATTCTGCACTGGAGGTCGTCGCGGGCTCCAAGATCATTGAGATCGCGAGCAGCTTCGTGGCGCTCTCGGATAATGTTCCGAGCAACGACGCGCCAGCGCTCGCATCCCTCGCGGCGATTCACCAGCACTTCAAGAGCCTTGTCGAACCAGATCAACTGATCCTGATGGACGCGATCCAGCTGGGGCACCTTCCGGTATCCCAAGACGAACAACGGGAGACTATTGCGACCGCGCTCGCTTCGCGCAGCGACGCAGTACATGCGCGAGGCATCAGCCTTGCTTACAACCTCAAACTCTTGGACGAGTTTCTCGACTCCTGCGTCGACGGGCTAATGCATCGGGATGCATGGGTTCGCCAAACCGCGATCGCGTGTCTCCGCGATGTACGGGGAACCGACGATGGGTATGAATCGCTCAAGATTCCACAGGAGCAATTGGCTGTCATTGATCGGTGGCGAGTCTGGGCTGATGAACGAAAGCGGTCGAACGAAGTCAACTCGTCGGGACCGCCAGCAAACCAAGTCCCAGCGAAGGAGTAGCGTACTCCCCGCTACAAAATCCTCCGCGCCCGCGGGTAACTCCCCAGCACCGTCAGGTGCTGGCAGTGCGTCCGCGCCTCGGTGATGGCGGCGGTGACTTTCGCGTCGTCCTGATGGCCTTGGGCGTCGATGAAGAAGGTGTAGGTCCAGTTGACGCGGCCGCTGGGGCGCTTGTCGATGTGGGTGAGGTTGATTCCGGCTTCCTCGAAGACTCGGAGGACGCTGACGAGGGCGCCGGGTTTGTCCGCGGTCTCGAACATGATGCTCGTCTTGTCGTCGCCGCTGGGTTTGGCGGCCTGCTTACTGATGACGGCGAAGCGTGTGACGTTGTTGGGGTTGTCCTCGATTTTCTCGAAGAGGACGTCGAGGCCGTAGATCTGCCCGGCGAGGGGTGAGGCGATGGCGGCGAGGCCGCAGGATGGGTCTTTCTCGAACTCTTCCAGCACGATCTGGACGGCGCGGCTGGTGCTCGGGGCGGGCTCGAGCGCGGCCTTGGGGAACTGCGTGGCGAGCCACATGCGGCACTGATCGAAGACCTCCGGCTTGCTCAGGATCTTTCGCACGTCGCGCGGCTCGCACGAACTCAGGAGCGCGTGGTGGACCTCGATGAGCACCTCGGCGTAGACCTTGATGTCGCTCGCGTGCTCGGCGAAGGCGTCGAGGGTTTCGACGATGCCGCCGCCGATGGAGTTTTCGATGGGGGCGAGGCCGTAGTGGCAGTGGCCCCGGAGGACTTCGGTGTAGACGCCCGCGATGGTGTGGAGGTCCTCGAAGGAGACGGAGTTGCCGAACTGCTTCACCGCCGCCTGGTGACTGTAGGAGCCGGGTGGGCCGAGGTAACCGATGCGGAGGGGTTGCTCGAGGGCGAAGGAGCCGGACATGATCTCACGGTAGACGGCCTCGACGGTGCGCGCGGGGAGCGGGCCGGCGTTGGCGGCGAGGACGCGCTGGAGGACGGCCTGCTCGCGGTGGGGTGCGTAGATGGGGACTCCCGTGCCGCGTTTGACGAGGCCGACCTCGACGATGAGGCGGGCGCGCTCGTTGAGGAGGCGGACGATCTGGTCGTCCATGCGGTCGATGAGGGTGCGGATCTCGTCGAGGGAGCGCGGGGGGGTCGATGGCCTGGGTTGATCTGATCCGCTCTCCACTGCTTACTCCATCGGCTGGTCGGGAGGGGTTATTTACCACGGCGGCGCGGAGAAGGCCATTGAACGCAGAGGAAGACAGGGGGAGACGGAGTGAAGAGTCAAAGACGAGGGATTGATTGGCCGCGAGTGAATCTGTTCATTTCAGTCTTCCTTTGTTTTCCTCTGCGTTCTGATTGGATCGAGCCGCGTTGGGTCGGTGCCGAGGGGCTAGGCTTTTGCTTCGGGCCTTGTACGGTCGATTGAACGTGTTGGATCGTAACGCGACGGCCCATCCTCCGAAGAAGGCCTTGTGATGGAATGGATTCTTGGACAAATCGCGACCCTCGCGGCCGCGCCGGGTATCGGCGGCGCGGCGTGGCCCTGGTCGGTCCACATGGCGGCGGTGATGACGCTGCTGGTGGGCCTCCTGATCTGGCTGGCGGGGGGGAAACTGATGCGCCCGGCGTTCATCGCGCTGGGCGCACTCGTCGGCGTGGGAGCGGCGCACCTGTTGCCGGTCGCGGTGACGCAATGGATCGGGGACTGGGCGCTCACGGGGATCGGCGCCGTGATGGGGGCGCTGCTCGGGTGGCTCGCCTTCCGCGTTCTGGTGGCGAACACGCTGGCGGTCGTGGTGGCGGTGGTGAGCACGCTCGCGGTGGCGGCGTTTGTGAAACTGCCGGTGCCGAACACGCCGGTGGACGGGGCTCAGGTTGCGCCGGAGGATGAACCCGAATCATCGGGGCCCCAGACGATCGAAGAACGGCTCCAATCGATGCAACTGGATCAGGTGAAAGAGACGATCGGCGATGCGGTGGAGCAGGCACGGGCGAAAATCGAGGAGACCGCGGCGCAACCGGATGATCCGGAGGGACCGGGATCGATCGCGGACCTGACGGTGGAGCGCGGGTCGCGCGCGGTGAAGGTCTTCGCGGCGCGGACGTGGCAGCAACTGGTTTATTTCTGGAATCGGGACCTCGATCCTCGCGGGCGGGCGCTGCTCTTGCTGGCGCTGGTGCTCGGGTACCTCGGCGGGCTGGTGCTCGGGTTCGCGCTGCCGAAGCGCG
>JAGVLZ010000343.1 GCA_020054055.1 Phycisphaerales bacterium | reverse complement strand
GCCCCCACCATGCCTCCGCGGGGAAGATGACCTTGTCGAGCCATTCGAGGAGGGGCATCCCGTCGCAGCCGACGGAGTCGATCTGCGGGAAGTGAAAGTGGGCGTCGATGAATGCCGGGCAGATGATGTGGGCGGGCGAGCCGAGGTCCGGCGGGCCGGAGTTTCTGGGGAGGCCGCCGAAGACGAGCTCGTCGATGCGGCCGTTGTCGATGCGCAGATAGCCGAGTTCCGGCGGGCGCGCGGGGTCGATCAAAAGGAATCCCTGGAGGAGCATGATCGGTGAGTGTTGTACCGCGCGGAGCGCGACCGAGCAGGCCGGCCCCTACAATCTCCGCGTGGCGTCCTCATCAAAGAATCCGCGGCTGAATCCCGGTTCGGGCCTGCCCGGCCCGGTCGAGCGGCTCGTCTCCGAGTTCGCACGCCTGCCCGGGATCGGCCGTCGCACCGCGGAGCGGCTGGCCTTCCACATCGTGAAATCCTCCACGCCGGAAGCGATGAAACTCGCGGAAGCGGTCGGCGAGGTGAAGCGCTCGGTCAAGCACTGCGCGGTGTGCTTCAGTTTCACCGACGATCGGCTGTGCTCGGTGTGCGCCGATCCGCGGCGCGATGCTTCGACGATCATGGTCGTCGAGCAGCCGAAGGACCTGATCGCGATGGAGTTCACCGGGATGTTCCGCGGGGTGTATCATGTGCTGATGGGGCGTCTCAGCCCGCTCGAGGGCATCGGCCCCGGCGATCTGACGGTCGCGGCGCTCCTCCGCCGGATCGATGATCCGAAGACGAACGCGCGCGAGACTCCCGTCTCCGAGGTGATCCTCGCGCTCAACCCGACGCTCGAGGGCGACGGCACCGGCCTGTACCTCGCGAGCGAACTGAAGGATCGTCGCGTGAAACTCACACGCCTCGCGCGCGGCCTCGCCGCCGGCTCCCGCCTCGAACTGGCGCACAAAGCGGTCCTTGCCGACGCGCTCGAGGGCCGCCAGGAAATGCCATAAGCGCTTGCTTTCCCGCGCCCTTCGCCCGATATAGTTCAGCACGATGCGTTTCGACACCAGCCAGCACATGAAGATGGGTCAGCAGATGAAGCTGGCCCCCAGGATGATCCAGTCGATGGAGATCCTGCAGATGTCGGTGCAGGCCCTCGAAGAGCGGATCGAGCAGGAACTGGAGTCGAACGTCACGCTCGAGATCGCCGACCCCGGCGCGGACGAGAAGACGCTCGAAGAGATCCGCACGCAGCAGGAACGCGACGACACCGAGAACGAGCGGGAACTGACGCTGGACGAGTCGGGGGGGAGCGCCGACGACTTCGAGCGCCTCGACGCCTTCGAGTCCACTTACAGCGAGGCGGCGGACAACGAGTTCACTCCCCCCTCCCGCGGCGACCGCATCGAAGAGACGCTCGGGGCGTACTCCCCCGCGCGGATGTCCGGCGAGCGCGACACCAAGATGGATGCGATGGCCAACACCGAGGCGCGTCACCAATCGCTCTCGGACCAGTTGCTCGAGCAATGGGCCTTCGCGGACGTCGATGATGAACTGCGCGAGCCGGGGCGACTGCTGATCGCCTACGTCGACGACGACGGGTACATCCGCACCGACCTGGCGACGATCCGCGACCACGCGCCGGAGCCGAAGCCCGAAGCCGCGATGCTGGAACGCGCGCTCCTGGCGGTGCAACTGTTCCTCGACCCGCCCGGGATCGGCGCGCGGGACGTGCGCGAGTGCCTGCTCCTCCAGATCGACCACATCGCGGACGACCCCGGAGAATCGAGCGCCCCCTCCGAGGAGATCGAGATCGTCCGCAACCTCGTCGACCAGCACATCGACGACCTGATTCATAATCGGATCCCGAAGATCGCGCAGAAGAGCGGGCTGACGGTGGACCAGATCAAGCGCGCGCTCGAGCACATGCGCCGGCTGACGCTCCACCCCGGCCGGTCGCTGGTGTCGAGCGCCCCGCCCTCCATCGTGCCGGACGCGATCGTGGAGTTCGACGACGAGAAGGGGGGGTACTTCGCGTACCTGACCGACGGGCGTCTGCCGAACCTCCGCGTCAACCGCGAGTACGCGAAGATGTCGGCCGATCGCTCGCTCCCCAAGCCAGATCGGCAGTTCATCCGCACGAATCTCGTGAATGCGCAGTGGCTGATTGATGCGATCCGCCAGCGGCGGCAGACGCTGCTCCGCGTGATCAACGTGGTGGTGAGCGCGCAGCGCGAGTTCTTCGATCAGGGGCCATCGGCGCTGAAGCCGCTGCCGATGACGCTGGTCGCGGACCAACTTGGGATTCACGTCGCGACGGTCTCGCGCGCGGTGGCCGGGAAACATATCCAGACGCCGCGGGGCATCTTCCCGCTGCGAAAGTTCTTCTCCGGTGGCCTCCAGACCGAGCAGGGCGAGGATGTCGCGTGGGAGGCGGTGCGGGCGGCGATGCAGGAAGTGGTGGACTCCGAGGACAAGTCAAAGCCCCTCAGCGACGAGGCCATCGCGGAGGAGATGAAGAATCGCGGCATCGAGATCGCTCGGCGGACGGTGGCGAAGTACCGCGGGCAGTTGAACATCCCGCCGGCGCGGATGCGGAAGACTTTTTAGGGGGAGATCAGGACAGTTTTCCTGCCGGCGCCGACTGCCCTTGAAACTGACTGTCGTTGCGGAATGGTGTCCCCTTGACTTCTTCAATGATAAGTTGACAGATATATGAGTTCTTGCGAAGACTTATCGGATATTTTCCGAAGTTCATCATCTCGAGCGTAATTGTGCCCTCGAATCCAGCGTGAATCGTCGGAGCAGTGAAGTGAACCAGCAGCCCGCATCGAGCGTAAGAACTTCTACCTTCGACGCGCGCCGCAAGATTTGGACCATCAGCCAGGATCGGCAACTTGATACGTTCGAGCGTCTTCCCAAGAACAAACATCCCGGGCTTGAGAGTAAACGGCTCATTGTCGAGAATGCAACGATTCTCGGAGGTCGCAGCCATGAGACTGGCAAGATTGCCTTCGGCGAGATCAATCGTGATCGGAAGTCCATCCTTGAGCCAAACGATTTCGTTACCAAGCCGTAAATCTACGGCGCTGGTCTGGAAGGGACATCTGCTGCCATCTGGTGTGGGTTTGCGTGGCGATGGTTCTGGCGCAATGGATAACCAACCTCGATCGAGTGCCGAGTGAATCTCGATGTTCGAAAGAATCATGCGGGTTCCAGATGATGGTCTTCGACTGGAATGCTCTCGCGATAGTCCGTGGGGAGCACCGCCCAGCGGACACCAGCACCTGGAAGAACATCGACCTTCACGCGGTTTGGTGGCTGCTGAGAAAGTGTGTTACGGGGAACCACGAATGACCGCAAGATCTTGCCAACGGAGACCTCGATGACGGATTCATCACTAAACATGCCGTTGATGACCTTGCAGTGGAGCCAACATTGAGTCATGGGTAGTCTCCTGTACGGTACAACATACAGTGGATATCGGGCCTGTCAAGCACAAATATGGAAAGAATCGCCGGACCTCGGACAAAATTGGATAACTGGGCTTGCCGTCCTCGGAAGGCCGTTCCAAAGGGCGATGGTTGAAGAGTTGTTCTTGGAAACGGCGAGCAAATGCGCTTCAATCCAGTGGGGATTCTGACATGCCTCGAGGGTTGGTAGGGTGTCCCACCCGCGATGCCCCCTCCCGACTCCGCCGCCCGGTCCACACGATTGCCGCTGGTGTTCCTCCCCAAGACACTGACCGTCTTCGCCGGGTACACAAGGAAGCAGTTCCTCCGCGACCTCGTCGCAGGATTGACGGTGGGCTTCGTCGCGCTGCCGCTCGCCCTTGCGCTCGGCATCGGCTCTGTCGATCCCGCGACCGCTTCGGCGGCGGGGGTTTCCCCCCCAGTCGCCGGGCTTGTCACCGCGATCGTCGCGGGGTTCATCATCTCCGCGCTCGGCGGGACGCGCGCGTGCATCGGCGGGCCGACGGCGGCCTTCATCGTCATCGTCGCTTCCATCGCTCAGAAGCACGGCTTCGGCGGCCTCGCGATCGCGACCATGATGGCGGGCGTCATCCTCGTCGTCATGGGCATCGCCAGGATGGGGACGATGATCAAGTACATCCCCTACCCGGTGACGACGGGATTCACCGCGGGGATCGGGATCACCATCTTCGCCGGGCAGGTCAAGGACGCGACGGGGATGCACGCGCTCGGCGCGGACGATCCCACGATCCCGCCGGAGTTCCTCGGCAAGATCGGCTGGTACACCCATCACGCGGGGACGATCCACTGGCCGACAGCGATCACGGCCGGCGCGTGCATCGCAGCGATTTTTCTCTGGCCGAGGCTGGTGACGCGGCGCGTGCCATCGCCGATCGTGGTCCTCGTGCTCGCGACGGTGACGGCGCAGGTGTTTCATCTGCCGCTCGAGACGGTGCACGATCGCTTCGGCAGCCTGCCTACTTCGTTCCCGACGCCGAGATTGCCGACATTCGAGTGGGCATCGCTGCCGAGCCTCGTCGGGCCCGCGTTCACGATCGCGATGCTCGCGGCCATCGAATCGCTCCTGTGCGCCGTCGTCGCCGACGGCATGATCGGCTCGCGCCACCGCTCCAACACGGAACTGATCGCGCAGGGGATGGCCAACATCGCCTCGCCTCTGTTCGGCGGCATCCCGGCGACGGGAGCGATCGCCCGCACCGCGACGAACATCCAATCCGGCGGCCGCACGCCGATCGCGGGGATGGTCCACGCGGTGACGCTGCTGGGGATCATGCTCGCGGTGGGTTTCCTCGCGGAGAAGGTGCCGCTGTGCGTCCTCGCGGCGGTGCTGGTGGTGGTGGCGTGGAACATGAGCGAGGTGGAGCGCGTGGTCTTCCTGCTGAAGGGGCCGAGGCAGGATGCGCTGGTGCTGCTGACGACGCTGCTGCTGACGGTGTTCACCGACCTGACGGTTGCGGTGGGCGTCGGCCTCGTGCTGGCGTCGCTCCTCTTCATGAAGCGGATGGCGGACGTGACGAACATCGACGCCGTGACGGGTGAGCAGCCCGGCGAAGGCATGGATAGGGCGTTGAAGGAGCGCACCGTCCCCGAGGGGGTCGAGATCTACGACATCAACGGCCCCTTCTTCTTCGGCGCGGCGTACAAGTTGCGGGAGACGCTCGATTCGCTCGGTTCGCCGCCGAAGGTGCTGATCATCAACATGCCCAACGTCCTCGCGGTCGACGCGACGGGGCTCCACGCGCTGCACGAACTGAAGCGCCGCTGCGCGAAAGAGGGAACGCGCCTCATCCTCGCGGGCGTCCACGCGCAGCCGGTGCAGGAACTCGTCCGCTCCGGCCTCCTCGACATCTTCGGCGACGACAACCTCCGCGGCACGATCGAAGAAGCCCTCGAACGCGCGCGTCACATCCTCGGCACGGACCCGATGGAAACGCGGATGCAAACGATGGAATCACGCGGCGGGTGACCAGCGCGATTCAGCGCGGTCGCCCTGGAACCCCGAGCGCAAGCGAGCGGGGCCGCACAACGGCCGATCTTCACCCCGCAGGGGTGGTCGTTCATAGCCGGGCGGTGGAGTCCTCGAAACCCCCGGAGAATTGCGAATACCGACACTCTTCACGCTCGGAGTGGCACCAGAGCACCTCAGTCGCCCTTCTGCTCCTCAGTCGTCTCGATTGGTCGCTTCGACGGCACGCCGAGTCGCCCGCGCAACATCTTGAAAATCGCCCGCTTCGTTGGGCGAGAAATAAACCCCGACAAGTAAATCGGGTACTCGCAATCAACCCATACCTCAACACATGGCACGCGCCACTCGTGATAATAGAACTGACGCAACCGTGGCTTGATGCTGCACCACGCCAGTCGGGCGTATCGGACATCTTCGACCCGACCCGACCGTGTGGTCCGCCACAGCCTCCAGTCGTTGACAACTTCAAGCCGCCCGTTCTCGATCGTCACGCAAGTCGAGCCGGAGAAGCACATCCACAGAAGGATCCCCGCAACGACCACGATCGCCGCGACACACAGCGTCAACGGCATCGGGCCGGTTCCGAGGAAGGGCGGCTGCAAGATCTGAACGATCTGATAGAGGCCTGCTACCACAAGCGAACACATGATGCAGATCGGAAGACCGCCGAAAAGCGCATCCCACCCGCCCCAATCCGCGCGCGCTTCCCAAGTGCCGCCCCGCTCGGTGAGCCGAATCCTTGCGAGTTCAGAGGCATCGCACGTTGTCTCCTCCTCGGGCACCTGGATATCGCGATCGTCCGGCAAGTGGAGCGCGATCCCCGCGTCATTCTCGGAGTGCTTGCAAGGTCTGCACAGGGATTCCTGGTGGCGCATCATGATGCCGCATCGCCGACATTCGTAGAGCGTTCCGGAGTTCCACATGCAAACTATCGCTTCATCCGTCGAACGCGGACTTTGTGATCCGTCACGCTCACAATCGAGCCAGGCCACTCGGCGATCGACTCGTGAGCAAATACCCAGTCCAAACGGTCGACAAGCGATCGCCGAGAAGGATGGTGCAGGCGAATGACCAGCAGTCCGGCGTGCGCTCCCACATGCTTCATCGCTCGCAAAGCGAAACCGAGATCCTGCGTCAGCACGAAACGCCGCTCCGCTTGTGCGGCGCTCCACACCACTCCATCATCTCGCCCTCCGATGCCTTCATCATGCACCGTGTGCGCATCGTGTCCCAACCCGATCAGCATGGAAGCGAGTGAAGCGGGGAGACTCTCATCGATCTTGAACCTCACGCCGCGGGCATCCCGAGGAAGGGCAAGTCCTCGGCCGCCGAGACCGCCGCGTAAGCGATCGCCGCGCGAACGTGATCGATCGTCAGCACGGGGAACGCGGCAATGATGGCCTCAGGACTATCGCCATCGGCAAGGCTCGCGAGGACGGTCCGAAGCGGAACCCGCGTGCCCTGCATCACCGCCTCGCCGCCGCAGACCTTCGGGTCGCGAGTGATTCTGTCGGAATAGTTCACCATGGCGGAGAATGGTAGGAACCTGGACGGTCAGTCTGCGCACCACATCCGTGAACACATCCCCTCCTTTCTCAGTACCAATCCCAGTCAGCCGACTATCCTGTTCAGTCCTCTCGCCACTGCGATCACCCTAAAGGACACCTTACGCATGTGCGGCATCGTGGCATACATCGGAAACAAGCCCGCCCAGTTCCTCCTTCTCGAAGGGCTGAAGCGCCTCGAGTACCGCGGGTACGACTCCGCGGGCATGGCCATCCTCAGTGACCGCCTGCATGTCACCCGGTCGGTCGGCCGCGTCGCGATGCTCGAAGAGGTCCTCAGCCGCAAGCCCCTCGCGGGCACGCTCG